>JAPOOP010000288.1 GCA_026713385.1 Candidatus Poribacteria bacterium
AGTGCGGCGCAAGGGGCATCGCACCGTTTCAGGTCGTACTGGAAACAGGCGCGAAACCCTGGAATCGGTGTAATCTCACCTTCGCATGTACGAACCGGGAAAATCCGCTGTAAGACGTCAATCGCTTCATCTGTCCATCGCCGACTCGACAACGGACCGAAATATCTCGCACCATCCGGTTGTGTTTCGGAGACCCTGTCAAGGCGCGGAAAAGCCTCTCCAACATCTATCCGAATGAACCAAGAGGCGCGTCCAAACTTCAGAGCGGTGTTATAGGAAGGTTGATATTCTTGGATGAGTCGCGATTCTAAGAAGAGTGCTTCCTGTTCCGAACGACAGATCTGATACCGAACATCTGTCGTCCACCGGATAAGCCGTTTGATTTTGCTTGGACGTTTTTTTACCTTATGGAGATAGGAACGGACACGCTTCCGTAGACATTTCGCCTTGCCGATGTAGAGGATTTGCCCCGAAGTTCCGCGGAAAAAGTAAACCCCCGGGTCCGAAGGGACATCGGCTACCATTTCTTGAGTTAGCATAGCTCAATTCACAGTGTAATGTTTGCTATTACACTCTATCATATTTTCTAAAATTATTCAACAGGAAGGCGTATGCAGATCCTTGACACATTTTTTCCTTTCTGCTAAATTCATATACAAGGGGAGGAAAGAAAATGAAACGAATATATTGGCTTGTTATCATTGGTGGTTTGTGTGTCGCAATAACTCCGCTTTCGGCAGAACTACTCGACGATGCAGTGGGAATCTGGCTTTTTGACGAAGGCAAAGGCGGTGTCGCAGCGGATACATCGGGCAACGGGAATGATGGTGCAATTACCGGTGCAAAGTGGGCAGAGGGAAAATTCGGCGGTGCCTTGGAATTTGAACCACCGGAGGTCGTGGCTGTTGACGCCTCTGATAGCCTCAATTTCAAAGACCAGATGACCATCGCAACTTGGGTCTACATGAATAAAGGCGTTTCCGATACCGCTATTCGGCGGAACGGTTCCTATTTACTGGAAGTCCAATCCGGAGGCGAAAGGGTACCGGGTGGCTATGTCTTCGGTATCTGGTCGGGGGGTGGGTTTACCGGCGGTGTGTGGGGAAAAACTGTCGTTGAACCTGAAAAGTGGTATCACATCGTTGGACTCTACGATGGCAGTGAAATGAAACTTTATGTAGATGGCACGCTTGAGTCTGCCGTTAAACAGGGCGGTGATGTAGATCAGGCAGGCGAGTTGCTTTTCGGCACCTTCGGTGGTGAAAAATTCATTGGTAGGTTGGACGAGGTCATCTTCTTTGATCGCGGTATCACGGAGGCGGAAATTGCGGAGCTGATGAAAGGCGTTGAAGCCGTCCTACCCGTTTCTCCGAACGGTTTGCTGACAACCACTTGGGGACGACTCAAAGATCGCTGAGGCGGTTGACACACATGCTTGCAAGTGTTATCATGTAAGAAACCAAAGGTTATTAAATAGTCTTTTAAGGAGGGCATCGTGGCAGACACGCAACTGAATCAACCAAAACCTAAATTGCCAGCTGCGCAGCGTAATCTTTTAACTGCTGATGACCTCGCCAAGCAACCTGATGATGGCACTCGCTATGAACTTGTGAAAGGAGTACTCCAAAAAATGCCGCCTGCTGGATTTGAGCATGGCATCTGCGCCGCTGAAATCGGAAGCAAACTTAACGTGTACGTCAAAACTCATAAATTAGGATATGTTTGTGGTGCTGAAACAGGTTTTAAGATTGCCCAAAATCCTGATACAGTGCGTGCCCCAGATGCTGCCTTTGTTTGTCAGGCATTAATTGAACGGCAAGGTATTGTTAAAGGCTATTGGGAGGGAGCACCCGATTTGGCTGTTGAAGTTATCTCCCCTGGTGATACCTACGCCGAGGTTGCCGAGAAGGTGGAAGAATGGTTAACTGCGGGTTGTAGGATGGTATGGGTTCTTAATCCACGTAGGGAGACAGTAGAGGTCTATCGCTCCAATGAAGATTTTACCGTTCTACGTGGAACTGACACGCTTGATGGTGGTGATGTCGTCGAAGGTTTCCGATGTCAGGTTCAAGACCTTTTTGTGTAACTTATAGGCGAGTATCTCGGAAACACCCACCCCTTGCAACCCGAGAAAGGACATTGCAATGACGCGATGGAAACCAACATCTGCACAAAAAACGCAATATGAGACTGAAGGCTACTTTATCCTTCGTAATGTTATCTCACAAGACTTGGCAGCAGAACTCCGCGGTGTCATTCGGAACGTTCTTATGCTACCCAACGCGGGTGAGTTCGCTGATGTCGATCCCATGGATCCGATGGATGACTCACCGCAAGGACGTATCGCACGCTTTCGCAAACTCGCCAACTTCTGTGTCGAATCCCCGCTAATATGGCACAATATCCACGCCGGTCCGACAGTGCTCAACATCGCACGCTATTTTCTTGGCGACGATATCATCATGAAGTTCAACAGCTGCTTCCTCAAACCAGCGCGCACCGGTGCCGCAACACCGTGGCACCAAGACAACGGACTCTGGCGCGACGGTGAAACGGAGCCTTTCAACTTCTGGATACCCCTTGAACCTGCGACGCGGGAAAATGGATGCATGCAGTTTATCCCCGGTAGCCACAAAACCGAGATCGTTGAACACGTCTTGTATCCCGATAGTATACACGGTGAGCTACCACGGGAAGCCGTTCAGGAGATGATCGAAAAGCATGGCGTGCATCATATTGAATTGGATACCGGAGATGTCGTCATTTGGCACAGCAGTATGTGGCACTATAGTCCGCCGAACAAGAGTGAAAAGAGCCGTATTGCTGTCGCGGGGGTCTATACAAATCCAGAGATCTCTAAGACGCGTAATCGTTGGCATAACTTCCGATGGGTAATGAAGAGCGGTGAAGTCTGCCCCCAATTCCCACCTAAAGTTGTCACTATGAAAAATAAACCCGTTGAACAACCGAAGCCGTTTCCGCCTGCTGAGGACTACTAACCTATGGCATCGAAGAGACCGAATATTGTTGTCTACCTGTCCGATGATCACGGCTGGGAATACCTCGGTTGTTATGGAAACGCACAGATCCAGACCCCACATTTGGATAGTCTTGCCAAGGAGGGTGTCCGTTTTACGCACGCTTTCACACCGACACCGACGTGTGCGCCGTCTCGTTCCACCCTTTATACAGGGCTTTATCCGGCTCGACACGGTGCGATGGGGAATCATACGGCGTGCCACGCGCATCTTGAAGCCTTGCCACAGACACTTCGAGGATTTGGGTATCGCGTGGCGATTGCCGGTAAAACACATGTGAAACCGGAGTCTCTCTTCGATTTTGAGTATATCGGTGGTTTTCTTCCAAAGCGTGCCGAGCATAACCGGAAATATCGCGCAGAAGGACTTAATACCGCACCAGTTGAACGTTTTCTTTCAAGCCATCGACAGGAGAATCCAGATCAACCCTTATGTCTCATCCTCGGCGATAGCAATCCGCACGTTACATGGGAACCGAACAAAATCTATGATCCTGATGCCCTGTCACTGCCGCCCTATATCGCTGATACGCCCATCGCTCGGAATGCGCTTGCGAACTACTATCAGGATGTCACCACGATGGACACCCGTATCGGCGAAGTCGATAAAATGTTAGAGACACACGGATATGCCGACAATACGCTCTTCATCTACACGACCGACCACGGTGCCGAGTGGCCCCACTGTAAATGGACTTTATATGATACTGGCATCCGTCTACCGTTTCTTGCCAAGTGGCGCGGCGAGATTCCTGCGAACACTGTCTCCGATGCGATGGTTTCGCATGTTGATTTCTTCCCGACACTCTTAGACATCGCTGGTGGTGAACCGCTGAATGATTTAGACGGCAGAAGTTTTAAGGATGTCCTGATCGGACAGCAACCAACTTTCCGAGATAAAATCTACGGCACGCACACCCGCGACGGAAACATGAATGTATTCCCACAGCGTTGTGTCCGCGATGCCCGCTACAAATACATCTTGAACCTGATGCCTGAAAACACATGGACGACCCACTTTACTGAGGTTGAAGGCATAACGGAAAGCCATGCTGAGGTGTGGAAGAGTTGGGTCGAAAAAGCCGAGACCGATCCGCAAACGGCACAACTTGTTTATCTCACGCAACATCATCCCGTAGAGGAATTATATGATGTGGCGGCGGATCCGTATGAGTTCAACAATTTGGCTTTCAGTCCGGAAGCGCGCCCAATTCTTGAAGAAATGCGTGCCGATGTCCGACACTGGATGCACGCACAAGACGATGAAGGGAGACGTGAAACATGCAATTTAAACTGACAGACAATTGGATTGTAAACCTGAGAGTGCCAGTTTCGAGTGAGGCTGGTTCAGCAGGTTTCTCAGTTCTGTGTGCTGTGATTATTTTATTCTGCCTTGCGTGTGGCGACGCAGAACGAACGACCAACGTTGTAACAGCACCGGAGGACGCCGCTAAAAAACTCCCTATGGGCGAAGGATTAGACCTCGGCGCACTCGCCCCCGGATTCTCGCTCCCAGATGGTGATGGGGAATTCCATAGTCTTTCGGAGTATCGCGGACAGAAACTGGTTATTCTTTTCTACCGCACCGGCACATGAGGCGACTGTCGAACGCAACTCGGTGAGTTGCAGGAAGGTTATGAAGACATTCAAGCCGAAGGTGCTGAACTGATTGCTATCAGTGCCGATCCGATAGCGACTGTTAATTCAACGCAGCAGACGCTCCAAATTGGCTATATCTTGCTTTCGGATGAGAAAACGAAGACAATTGAGGCTTATAATGTCATTGACCCGAGTGAAATCGAGGTGGCACGTCCAGCGGTCTATATTGTTAATCAGGATGGTAACGTCGCGTGGAAATACCTTGATGCCCGGAGTGGTAAACGCATCGGTCCTGAACCAATACTCACACAGTTGAAGAAATTTTAGGAGGAGTTTTTTTATAATGATTGATGTTTGCTATTTTGCTGACGAGGTTTCTAAAACCGATTTTGAGGAAGCTATTAAACTCGGTGTTGAAGCCGGGGCAAATACCGTCGAAGTCCGCGGCGGTGTTTGGGGAAAACACGTGACCGAGATTGACGATGACGATGTGAAACGTGTTCAAGATGTGCTTGGTGCTTATAATGTCCGTGTTGCGAGTGTCGGATCGCCCTTCGGTAAATGCTCCATTGACGATTCGCAGGAGTACGAACAGCATCGACGGCACTTTGACCGAATGGTGACGTTGGCACACGCATTTGATACCCAAATCATTCGAGGATTTACGTTTTGGAATCCGAATCGTCGGACGAAAGGCGCACCGCGCCCAGATATTAACGACTATATGGAACGCATCGTCGAGAAACTCTCGCTTGTCGTGCCGGTAGCAGAGGACGCAGACGTTACGCTGTGCTTTGAAAACGAAACTGCCTGTCTCGCCGGATCCTGCGAAGAGACGCGCGCCGTCATCAATGCGCTCGGAAATTCTCCCGCCCTCACCTCGTGCTGGGATGTCAACAACGGACTACACTGCGGAGAGAACCCCTTGCCGGATGGGTACTCCTATATTAAGGGACTGGTGCGGCATGTCCATGTGAAACCGAACAGTGAGAAAAACCTCGATCCGATTGGCGACACAGAATTGCACTATGCACAGCTGTTGGAAACACTCGTCGCTGACGGATTCACTGGCGCAGCGAGCATTGAACATTGGGGACAACCAGAGGATATGTTGAAGGGGGTGCGGCAACTGCGTGCCTTAGTAGACGCTCTATAACTGTTTGTAGGTAAAGGAGGACACAATGCAATTAAAGCCGGATGCACCGCAATTGACGTGGCAGGGGGCTGTCTCCCTGCAGAAAACTGAGGATTGGGTGATGCCGTGGCGCACACCACACCCGATGCATGTCCTATTCCCAGAGCCGTTACTGGAACGCTCAGCGATGCCTGCAGGCGTTCGTATCAGTTTTCGGAGCAATACAACGCGGGTTTCGGGCAGTATCGTGGCACAGAACGAAAGTGGGCTGCTTGATCTCTGCTGTGATGGTGAAATCGTCGCCTCGCTTGACCTGACGCAAAAAGACAACTTCACTTTTGATGGGTTGTCAAATGCGGAAAAATTGATTGAGTTATGGTTGCCGCAATTCGGAAGCTTTCAACTCCGCAATTTGGAGATAGATGATGGGGCAACACTAAATCCGTTCAGTGACACTCGACCCCGGTGGGTGACGTATGGGAGTTCTATCACACAGTGCCGGACGGCGGCATCGTCGACGCAAACGTGGCCCGCGATTGTCGCGCGTCAGCACGGTTTGAATTTAACCTGTCTCGGTTACGGTGGACAGTGCCATCTTGATGCAATGGTGGCACGGATGATCCGCGATCTGCCTGCTGATTATATCTCAATGTGTCTCGGCATTAACATCCAAGGGGCATCCAGTTTGGGACCGCGGGCGTTTCGTCCCGCGATTATCGGAGCAGTCCAGATTGTCCGTGAGAAACATCCAGATGTCCCACTCGTGCTAATGTCTCCTATCTGTTCCCCGCCGCGAGAGGGGAATCCAAACGCCGTAGGGTTCCATCTCAAGGGAATGCGTGAAGAGGTAAAAGCCGCTGCTGAAGCGCTGCAATCACACGGCGATCAGCACGTCCATTACGTTGATGGGTTGAGTGTGTTTGGGAGTGATTACACACACCTACTTCCAGATGCTCTACATCCGGATGCGGAAGGTTACCGAGTCATGGGCAAGAATTTCAAAACCGAAGTTGCCGAGAAATTTTTTGTGCGATAGACCCCTAAAGGGGCATGCTTCCGCAAATGTTAAGCGGAAGCATTTGTAGGATTCAGAAATCAGTAAAGAGATTTTCTTTAAACCCAAACGGGTAGCCTGCAACAACGGCGCAGGGTTTTTGATAGGGTGTTTCTTCAGATTTGAGGAACGCACATAAAAGTCCAAACGCACGTTCTTCCTCCGCAAGGTAAAATTAAAATTTCAATGTCGCCCAAGTCGTCGCTAATTTACCTTTCGACGAAACGTCTAACGCAACTTTCCAGCCTTCTTCCGCAAGGAGTTGAATATCCTCTTCCTCTAACGCCACGCCCTTTTTGGTGACAAAAACTTCATCTAATCCGCCAACGAGATTTTCGCTGCCCCAACCACCGAACTTCAGAATAGCGGGGCTGTCCATAGTCGCGCCGACATTCCGTTCTGTCTCCTTTTTGCCATTTACGTATAAGGAGATAACGCCTTTCTTACGAACAGCGACGGTATGGTGCCAACCCTTTCCAACAATATCAGTTTTACCATCGTCAATGTGTTGTCCGCCTCCTTCGAAGATGAAGAAGCCGGTGTCTCTATCGATACTTGAACTCATCGCCCAGAATCCAGCACCGCCATTCCGTTTGATGATGACATACGCATCTTTGTTTTCCGAGTTCATCCAACATCCGACGGTAAAATCATCATCCTCAAAATTGAAGAGGTCGTTATGCGCAATAACGACATATTTCGGGCTTCCATCAAACTCCAGTGCTTTGCCGAACTTTCCATTTATCCATTTAGGCCCATCAAACTCTCCATCGTTCCCGTTTTCGGTAAAATCTGTAGCAACGGATCCTTTCCCTTCATCAAAGAGCCAGATGCCAGCAAAGTCGTCAATGTTAATTTCGGCATTGCCAAGCGAAATGGTGATGAGGCTGAGGCAGATGCTTCCCAATATTGCGAGTCCACGGGATTTCATGTCTATCCTCCTATTTCCACAGCATTTCCTGTCTCTGCGGAAGCGTAAATAGCGTCGGTAATTTGCTGAACGACAAGGGCTTTTTCCAAACTCGTTGAGGGCTGTCGGTTCTCTCGGATAGAGGCGGCAAAATCAGACAACGGCGTGCTGTGTTCCGCTTCAGATGTTTCATCCGCTCCTGCGGGCGTTGTAGACGCTACACCGCCTTCTGTAGTCGTACGATTATGGATGATATTTTCCGGTTTTCCATCCTGCATATTCAGTTTGAGGGAGCCTTCTGTGCCGATAATTTCCCAGTCTGCATGCGAATGCATCGTCATGAACTCTCCCCGTTCCACGCTTAATACAATCCCACCTTCACAGCGGATAATGGCGGTATAATGCGTTTCAGCATCGGAACCCGACGCGATATGCGATTCAAATACTTCAGGCACAGTCCACGTTTGCGCAAATACAGTTTGTGGCTTGAGTTGCCACCCTGTAATGCCGAGCATGTAGTCGAGGTCGTAGCAGCCCCAGTTGACAAGGATACCGCCACCGTTGAGAGCCTTAATCAACCGCCAGGCGGGACGGGGTGTGTCAGGTTCTTTCCCGGCTCCTATGATGGCACGGCAATAGACAGTACGGAGTTCTCCGAGATCGCCGCTTGTGATGAGTCGCGTTGCAAGCCGGGCGGATGCCGTGAAACGCTTCCGTGAGGAACAGCACCCTGAGATTAAGTCCCCTCGTGCGGCGATGAGTTGGTCTACCTCCGCCGAATTCATCGCGATCGGTTTTTCAATCAGGACATGCTTGCCTCTTTCAAATGCGCGCAAGGCTACTGCGGTCCGGTATTGCGTCGGAAATGCGAGAACAACCGCTTCGACATCATCATCGTTGAGTAAGTCAACGTCGTTGCTATACATTTTGGGTGGGTTAAAGCGTTTGGCAGCATTTGTTCTGTTTGCTTCAATCATGTCCGCGGCAGCAACTAACTCAATATGTGATGCCTCTGATGCGATACTGAGGTGATTGCTGCCGATCACACCACACCCAATTACGCCTACTTTTACTGGTTTCATAATCTTAATGGCAAATTTTCGGCTCGCAAATTACGCCGAAAACTCCTTTCTCAGATGAAGTCTAAGCGATAGGAGCAAACTCCTAATCACTATTCACAGTTGGAATTAAGCCCGAACTTATTGATTCAGTATGGCATAGAAGCAAGTTGATGTCAAAGAAATTGTGGAAGGTTAACAGGGGCAACAAAATTGATGGTGGCGAGAGATGGGCGAATCCATAAAAATCCGCCCATCAAAGGAGTGTGTTACTTTAGAGTGAAGATTTGATTTGCGCCCAACGGGTCGCGAGTTTACCCTGCGGTTGGACTGGAAGACCCTCCGCTTCAAAGATTTGTTCAACTTCATCTGCTGAAAGGGCTTTACTGTAAATCATGACCTCGTCGATGATCCCGACAAAGCCACCATCGCCTGCTTTACCGATCTCGGTTTCTGAACCACCGGTTGTCATAGGTCCGTTGTAGTTTTGTTCTTTCTCTAATTCACCATCAACATAAAGCTGCATATCTTTATTATTGACAATGCCTACGATGTGGTGCCATTCACCTTTGTTGAAAGCCGCAGCACCGAACCCACCATCGCCTTGCCATCCGGGTGTAACAATGAATTCCATTTCCTGTCCCGCATTTCTACCATCAAAACGCAACGCCCAACCGTTGATGTCGCGCTGTGCTACAATCGTCCCACAACATCCAGCGACAACGCCTTTGACTGGACTGTCGCTGTCAGCATTCACCCAAGCCACAACGCTCATCTCTTCTGCACCAGCGAATTCTAATGAAGCAGTCCCCGGAATGTGGACGAAATTCTCGCCGTTGAATTCAAGTGCCTTTCCGACTTTGCCAGCAACGTGTTTCGGATTTCCATCGAGTTCGCCATCGTTGTCGCCTAAGACATCCTCAACAGTGCCACCGGCGATAGTGCCTTCATCAAAGGACCAGTAGCTTACGACGCCATCTAATGGAAGTTGGGCGGACGTTAAAGGCACTGCTACAAAGAGGCACGTAATGAATAGGATTGACACTGATATTCTTGGAAACATGTGATCTTATCTCCTTGTGAATGTAAAGTGAAGACAAATTGTGCTTTAATAGCACAATTTAGGTTGAGAAAAAGGCGGACAAGCAGCAAGCATCGTCCACCTTTTTTTAGATTAATACTGCTGTTTGACATTCGCCCAGGTCGTTGAGAGTTTGCCCTCGGGTTCAACCGGTGTCAGCAACAGTGCTGAAAGCCCTTTATCCATCATCGTTTTGATCTCGGCCGCACTCAACGCGACGTTAAAGATAGCGACCTCGTCAATGACCGCATCGCCGAATCGACCATCACAACAGGTATCTCTACCGATATAAAGCGGTCCGTCATCAGCATCAATCGGATCGGTATTGATTTCCATTGTGCTCTCTGCCACACCGTCAATATAGATATTCCATTCACCCGTTGCACTGTCAAAAGTGGTGGTATAAAGATGCCAATCGGTGATGTCCCCTGGACCGACTTCGCCGTCGCGCCAACCACCCGGCTTGTTCCAGCATCCGTTGTTACAAATGGGCCAGGAAACGTTTTTGGTGTCCCCATTCGGGTGGATAATATACGCATCCCGTTTCTCAACCATCCATCCGTGCTGATTCCAGTTATCTGTCATACTTTTAACCCAAATCGAGACAGTGATAGCATCAGTCGGATTCACGTGTGAAGGCACTTCGACATAAGCATCTGAGCCATTGAGTTCCAATCCAGAACCAAATACGCCGCTAACCCACGTCGGGTTACCTACCACCGTAGCATCAAGCCCATTATCTGAAGAATCTGCGGCAACCTCACCGCTGCCTTCATCGAACAACCAGAGGCCTGTTAACGCCTTCATTTCAAGTCGTGCGAACGCAGGACTGCTGAGCAGACAGATACTTAGCAGTAGGCTGAGTCCTACAAAAGTTAATCGCGTCATAAATTTCATGGAAATCTCCTAATCTATTTAGATGTTTGCGTCTGCACAAACCGAATTGGACAAGTTTGTGAGAACTTTTTGATGTTACATCAGTCTAAATATTATGACACGGAATCTAACGAGTGTCAATCCAAATTTTATGGTGGTAGGATCACTGTTCAGAGCGTCGTTTCTTCTATACAAGTGGCAGGAAATTGAAACCAACCTCCTATACTTTTCAATTGACATGAATTGCAAAGTCGTGGTATTATATTAGGCATAGAATGAAGCGCGTAAGCTTCAGTTCACGGTTCTTGAAAGTACAAGGCACTATCTAAAACGAAGGGCACTGATTGCAAGCCCATCTCAAGATGTAAGGAGGATGGCGTTCATTCCACTTAAAAGTGGGGTTCAACGCTGTGAAATTTGATGAAACTGAGAAAGCAAATCTTATCTATTCTGGTAGTTATGCTACTGCTTGCCATAGTGCCGTTCGCGCTTGCACAAAAAGCGTGGGTGACGGTGAGCGAATCCAAGTGGCAGGCTACTTTTTCCGATGTTTTTTTTGTAGATGCACAGCATGGGTGGATCGTTGGTAGCAACGCAACCATTTTGCATACCGCCGATGGAGGCACTACATGGAATAGGCAACCCCTGCCACTTGAGGTTGAGTTAAAGAAAGTCCAATTTATCAATCCGCAAGTTGGCTGGGTCGTCGGCGACAATGGCACGGTGCTGAAGACGACAGATGGTGGGCAGACGTGGATGAAAAAGAATACAGGCACTCGCACTGCACTGTTAGCCGTTTCGTTTGTTGATGACAAACACGGTTGGGCAAGTGGAGACGGTGGGCTCATCATCAGCACGAAAAATGGGGGGACAACTTGGGCAAAACAGGAAATTGATACCAATAATACGATTGAAGGTATCCACTTCGTCAGTCCGCAAGTCGGCTGGGCAGCAGGTGGTGGCGGGACTCTCCTCCATACCAGCGATGGTGGACAGACTTGGGGATTCCAGACAAGCGCCACGGTTAACACATTGGATGCTATCTTCATGCTAAATGACAAAGCAGGATGGGCAGTCGGTGCCGGCGGTGCCGTTGTGGCAACAGTTGATGGTGCCGACTGGGTCGTTCAGGAGAGCAGAGTCCCGAATTCTAATGGGATGCCTGAACCGGTTTGGGATGTTCAATTTGCCGATGAAAATGTAGGCATTGCCGCTGCTGAATTTGGTGTTATCCTTCGCACGCAAGATGGTGGCACAACTTGGGCACCTCTCGAACCTCGTCCCGTTGCTGCCCGCCTCCAAGGTGTTCACATGCTGAGTCCAATGGAAGCATGGATCGTCGGAAAAGACGCTACTATTCTGCACACAACGGATGGCGGCGACACTTGGGATATCGTTTCGAGTACAAGCGAACTTCGTGCCGTCCATTTTCATAACGATAAACTCGGCTGGGCAGTCGGTTTATCGGGGAGTCTTCTCTACACCAAGGATGGTGGTGAAACTTGGAAGCCTCAAAATAGTGGCGATGTCTTTGAACTCTTCGGAGTTGGATTTGTTGATGAAAATAAAGGCTATGTCGTCGGAAGCAATGCCGCTTTAATCGAAACACTTGATGGTGGAAAAACGTGGCATAGTGTCAGCGATCCAGGCGACGAAGGTCATGGGACTGCCCAGCGAATCCAGTTTGAAGGCATAATGAGTTGGCGTAGTGCTATGGGATCGTATGCCATGAGTTTTGGGACTCCGACACATGCATGGGCGGTTGGTGAAACCGGTAGGGTTATGCATACTAACGATGGCGGGCAAACATGGGTCGGCCAAGACATAGATCCAATGATGACAGGCGCAGGCTTCAACAATCTTTACGGTGTTCATTTTATCAACGAGAATGTCGGTTGGGTCGTCGGAGATGCTGGGACCATCGCAAAGACAATGGATGCCGGGCTAAGTTGGGCACCCATGTTGCAAGGTCCGCGGTTGAACGATGTCCACGCTATAAATGAACAGACCGCGTGGATCGCAGGCGAACAGGGTGCTATCATGGCAACCACGGACGGTGGCGCAACATGGATTGACCAAACCGTCCCAACACAGGCCAACCTCAATGCTGTTCTGTTCCGTGATGCCAACGAAGGTTGGGCGGTTGGAGAAGGTGGGACAATTCTTTACACGTCCGATGGTGGTGTCACATGGTTGATGCAGCAGTCGCCAACCACGAATAATCTGCGCGATCTCGTTCAAACCCCAAGTGGTCAGATCTGGGCAGTTGGTGATGCAACGACCATTGTTCGCTATTAGATACTGTTTAATAACGTGATGGGCGGGCCCTATACCCGTCCACTCACATCATTTCATTAGTAGAGGCGTGTTTTCGTAAACTACCGCCTTCATCTAATATTGGAGGACGTAACCCCAATGGATTCATTTCGGTTCTGCCACTTCGTATGTGCTGGAACCTTTCTACTCTTTCTGATTAATCTCTCCGTTATAGCGCAAGAACCACAGGTTTTGACCTTAGAAGAAAGTATTGAAATTGCCAAACAGAGCAATCTTACCCTTCAGACTGCTGAGCAGAACCTCAAAACTGCTGAGGCACAAGTTCGCGCCGCACGCGCAGGACTTTTGCCAAGAATTACAGCCAGCGGTAATTACACCTATTTTAAAGATATACAAAAATCGGTAATTCAAGCTGATGGTGGATTCGGATTCCCAATGCAGGGTGAAGAAATGAACGGGATGTCTCCGCCCAGTGTGGATAATGAATCTGACGTAATTGAGTTGGAATTCGGTGCACACCATAACGTTCAAGGCACCGTCAATTTAACACAACCTATTTTCGCGTGGGGACGCTACTACTACGGCTATCAAGCCGCAGATCTCAACTATCAGGCAATGCAACGTGATGTTGATGCCGCTTATAATCAGCTCCGATTGGATGTGTCTGAAGCGTTCTATGGTGCTTTGGTTGCCCAGGACTTTGTAAGGGTAGCCCGGCAAAGCGTCTCTTTAGTTGAAGAGCAGCTCGCAGTTGTAGAGGCTTCCCTTGAGGCAGGTGCTGCAACCAATTTTGATGTCCTTCGTGCCAAGGTCCAACTCGCAAATGCCGAATCACAACTCATTCGCGCCCAGAATGGTGTCCAGACTGCCAAGGATGTCTATAAAACGGTGCTTAACATACCCCTCTCTGAAAACATATTAGTTAAAGGAACACTTGAAGTTCCAGTGAACCATAAAATACCGGCGTTAAACCTCGATACACTCGTCCAACAGGCACTTGACAATCGTCCCGAAGTACACCGCACACAATTTACTGAACATGCTGCCCGTAAACAGGTTGACATCGCCAAGACGCGGAGCCGTCCGGATCTTGGCTTCTTCAGTAACTATCAAATTTCACAAAATGAGAGACTTACCGAGATGAATAGGATTTGGAGCCTCGGGCTCCAAATCAATATTCCGATTTTCGATGGATTTGCAACACGGGCAGCCTTGCAACAGACCGAGTCTTCTTTAAAGCAGATCCAGTTGGGCGGGACTCAAGTGAAGGTCGGAGTTGAATTTGAAGTGCGTACTGCGTATCTCAACCTCCGTGGAGCAGAGACGATCATTGAGGTCCAGCGCGAAGCAGTTACCCAAGCGAGAGAGAGCGTGCGCATTGCGAATCTCCAATTTCAGAACGGTATTATTACCACAGTCGCGTTGACTGATACACAACTCGCATTGGCACAAGCAGAGGTTAACCGCCTTCAGGCATATCACGATTACATTGTCGGCTTAGCGAGACTCGAAAAAGCAATAGGACAAACACTAAAATAACGTGAGTTTGATAAAAAGGTTCTCCTTGTACCGCAAACTTTATATGGAACCTTGAGACGAACGAAATATTTAAGTCGAACTGACGTTAAAATAAACAGATAATTCTTAACGAGGTCGGTTAAAAGGAGAAAAGAAATTGAAGAAAGTACTGATTGGTATTCTCATAATATTAGCTATAGCGGTAATTATTAGCCTGCCGCGGTTTCTAAAACCGGAAAAACCCACAACCCAACAAGCCGAAGCGACAGTCCTTAAGCCGGTGGAAATTGCAAAAGCAAAGCGCGGAGAGATTCGTTCAGAACTCGAATTGTCTGGCACTATTCAAGCGGAATCACAAGTCAACGTCTTTCCAAAAGTAGCCGGTCGCCTCGTTGTCTTAAACGTTGATGAGGGGAACAGTATAGAAAAAGGGACGCCTCTTGCTGTTGTGGAGCATGAGGAACTGAAACTCGCGGTGCAACAGGCAGAAGCGACGCTGGAAGCGGCAGAAACCGGTTATGCCCAGACAAAACAACTGGCAAAAGTACGTGTGAACTCGCAGATTGCACAGGCGCAGGCGCAGTTTCGCTCTACAGAGATCGCGCTACAACAAGTAGTGGACCTTTCTGAAATCCGAACAGTCACACAAATAGAGCAGGCAGAAGCCGCATTGGAGTCTCTTGTTGCGAATCTTCAGAAAATTAAGAGCGGTGCTCGCGATGAAGACCGACGGCAAGCACAAGCAGGTCTGAGTCAAGCCGACGCAAACCTCGCCAATGCCAAAAGCAATCACGAGCGAATGGTGCAGCTCTTCCAAAGTGGCGCAATTAGCCAGCAATCCCTTGAAAGTGCGAAGACGCAGTTGGACATTGCTGGTGCCCAGCATAAAATCGCTTCCGAACAACTTCAGCTTATTGATAACGGCGCGCGTGCTGAGGATATTCAAGCCATGGAGGCACAAGTTCAACAGGCGGAAGCGTCCTTACGACTCGTGCAGACGCAAGCCGCTACGAGGACATGGGAGAAAGATATTGAACTCGCTCATTCCCAAGTCGAAACCGCACGTGCTGTGCTCACCTCCGCGGAAGCCTTAAAGACTGCAAAAAGTTGGGAAGCGGAAATTACATCGGCGAAAACCGCACGCACGCAGGCAGACATCGCTCTTAAGCTCGCTCAAAAACGTCTGAACGATGCCACAATTTATGCCCCGATTTCCGGGGTCATCTCCAAAAGTTACTTGGATTTAGGGGGGATGGCACTTCCCACATCACCGCTTTTTGAGATCGTTAATATTGATACCGTCAAAGCCACCGTTGAGGTTATTGAGGTCCAGTTGAGCCAATTAGCGCTCAATCAACAAGCGACCATAGAGATTGATGGTATAGATACCCAAATGTCCGGTAGTGTTGCTTTTATTAGTCCAACTTTAATGCCGGCGCGCCGCACTGCTACCGTTGAGGTCCACATTGACAACCCGGACGGAACTCTTAAACCGGGGATGTTCGCGAAAGTTACCATCCCTATCAAAGTACATACTGATGCGATTCTCATCTCGCGTGCCTCACTCATTGAAGATGCTAACGCAGAGACGCAGAACGTTTTCGTCATTGAAAATGGGGTAAGCCAGCGTCGTGTTGTGGAAATAGGGCTTTTGCGTGGTGGGGATGCTGAGATCCTGAGCGGACTTATCGAAGGCGAAGCAGTTGTCACCGCTGGACAACATTCTCTAAAACAGGGGGAAAGTGTTCGCGTCGTGAATCCTTAGGTGTTCCTATATTCGGATTACACTATCAAGGCGATGGAAAGATTTTTCAGGTTCTGTTTGAAAAAGGGGTTGCTAAATTAATGGAATCGGTGTAACATGAATTGGAAACCAGCAATTAGCATGCTTCGTTTTCAGCTATCAGTGGACACTTTGACGGTTTCTTCAAAGGATTCACGCTTTTGACAGTACGAAGGCTTTTTCAAGAAGAAAGAACCGTTGGACGATGGAAATTGACTGCTGATCGCTATTAACACTGAAGATGTTTTAGGGCAGTACCATGTCAAGATCAGCTGAGTGAGACCCGTTTAAACGAATTTTCTGTTCTGCGTTCGAGAAAGGAGTTGCCAACACATTCGTATATAGACGTCTGGTTGGGTAGAGAAATGAAAGTTGAACAACTCCACGGTCCCAGAGTGAAATCCTTTCAGCTCCTTGAGTTAGAGTATCTTTTACAGGAAGATGCTCCTGAGCTCTTCTTTTCGTTTGGCTTACATAAGGGGGGACAAGTGATTGTCACCCGTGCGCCTGCAAGACTTGACATTATGGGCGGTATCGCTGATTATTGTGGCGCGAATGTTTTTGAGATGACGCTCAACCGCACCGCAATCGCCGCATGCCAGGCGAGAGAAGATAGAAACCTCTGTGCTATCACACTCCGCGCGGGAGATCAATTCAAACCCAACTTTCATCTCTCGCTTGATAGTTTCTATACGAATGGTACGCTCAAAACGTATTCGCAGATTCAGGAACGTTTTAACCAAGAATCCGGAACCGAGTGGACGGGGTATATACTTGGGGCTTTTTATGTGCTCCTCAAGGAAGGAAAGATTAATCAATTTCCGCACGGTGCCACGATAGTTATCAAAAGCGATATTCCGATCGGTGGGGGTGTCGCCTCCTCCGCGGCTATTGAAGTTGCTACATTGATGGCGATCGACCGACTCTATGGTTTAGAATTAGGCGCGATGGAGATAGCGCGGCTCGCACAAATCGTTGAAAATAGAATCGTCGGTGCCCCTTGTGGGATTATGGATCAGGTGACTGCTACCGCCGGCACGTCAACAAAGATTCTCTCAATTCTTTGTCAACCAGACAAAATTCTCGAATCCGTTTCTTGTCCATTAAACGTGAGTTTTGTCGGTATCTATACGAAGGTACGTAGGAGCACAACGAGTACTGCCTATATTGACACACGCACCGGGACCTTTATGGGGTTGACTATCCTCAAGGCGGCGTTTTCATCACTTGATGCTGAGGAAGGCAGTTCCGGTCAAAAAATATCCGAGGCATTGGCAGATAATTACTTGTGCAACCTTTCTGTACAGGAGTTTCGCGATCACTGTGAGCACCTATTGCCTGAACAGATGCATGGTGCAGAATTTCTTGACAAGTACGGTGAAACCGTTGACACCGCTACACAGGTTGACCCGGAGAAGTTATATTCTATTAGGAGTCGGGTACAGCATCATATTTACGAAAACGCACGGGTCAGACGATTTATTGCTGCCATAAAAAACGCTGATAAAGATTCTGAGCGTATCCGGGACTATCTCAGCGAAGCGGGTAACCTCATGTATGAATCCAATGCAAGTTACCGAGATCTGGCTGGACTCGGTTCCCGTGAAGTTGATGGACTTGTGAACATTGCTCGGAAAATTGGAGAACAGGGGGGTATCTACGGTGCCAAGATTACCGGTGGTGGCGGTGGCGGCACTGTTGCCTTGCTATGCCACGGTAATGTAGAGAACTCGCTGACACAAATTCTCGCGGCTTACAAGCTATCTTGGGGAATCGATGGAGAACTTATCCGAGGAAACGCTGCGGGCGCGTTTGAATTTGGTCATATCCTTTGGGAGTTGAAAGAGCTCGAGCCACCTACACATTTTTAGTGATTTTTTAACGATTGAAACGGGCGCGGGGATTTCGCCTGGGGATAGATGGGATTTGGTCTCGGAATAGACTAAATCCGTTCCTTGTATTACATTTCCATTCCTTAGTATTACATTCCCCGCTCTTACGACAAGAAACTTTCCACAACCCAAAGAGGGGTAGACTTAACCGGAAACCACCGCGAAACGAAGTGGAGCGGTGCCCAGAGTTAATAATTTAAAAAACTGTGCAAAACCTTGATGAACAAAACCGGCGCCGTGAACCTGGTGTTACATGGCGTGCCATCCTCATTGCTATCTTCTTAATTCCCCCTAATGTCTTTTGGGTCATTGAAGTTGAGTGTGTCTGGCACTCAGGACATCCCACGACCATTTCCCTTTTTTGGAATGTCGTTCTCAACATCTTTTTCCTAATCTTAATAAACCTTTTCCTGAAGCGTGTCGCCCCACGATCCGCGTTAACACAGGGGGAGATGATTACCATCTACGCGATGCTCTCTATCGCTTCTGGTTTGGCGGGGCATGATACCTTAGCCCTCACAATTCCGGCACTCCCGCATGCGTTCTGGTTCGCAACAATTGAGAATGATTGGGCAGGCATGTTCCACAATTATATTCCACAACATCTCGTTGTCGCAGACAGGGAGATTATCCGTGGATTTTATGAGGGCAACACCCCTTTTTACAACGCTAAAATTGGCGGGGCATGGATAAAGCCGACCTTATGGTGGACATCGTTGGTTGTCGCCCTCGGTACCATTATGATTTGTATGAATGTCCTGATTCGGAAGCAGTGGACGGAACACGAGAAATTATCGTATCCTATTATCCAGCTTCCGATGGCGATTACGGAAGGTGGAGGTGCCGCGCAGCTTTTCCGAAATCGTATCCTCTGGTATGGATTTATCATCGCTGCATTGCTGAATGTATGGCACGGTTTGGCACATTTCTTCCCAGTCCTTCCCGATTTCAGTGTCCGACATAATGCCCGGAATTGGGGCACAGTCTTCACCGAAAAACCGTGGAACGCTGTCGGTGCTATCCCTGTACCGTTCTACCCTTTTGTGATCGGTCTGGGCTTCCTTTTACCGCTTGACCTCTCTTTCTCGCTCTGGTTTTTCTATCTGTTTGAGAAAGTCCAACGCGTTTTCGGAAGTGCACTCGCAATCCCGGCACCCTTCCCTTATAATAGCGAACAATCTATTGGGGGGTGGATGGCGCTCTTTGTCATCGCGTTGCTCGTAACGCGCAGGCATCTTGCAAACGTTGCACGTACCGTCTTGGGAATGCGCGGTGCTATTGACGACTCACAAGAGCCGATCCGTTACCGTACAGCACTCCTGCTCATTCTCATCTCAAGCCTCTTTATTATCTGGTTCTGTTTAAAGGCTGGCATGACACTCCCAATTATTTTGCCTTTCTTCGCGTTTTTCTTTGCCATTTCCTTAGCGATTACGCGTGTCCGCGCCGAACTCGGTCCCCCCGCACACGAGATGGCAGGAATGTGTAACGCCCAGCAGTTTTTGGTCAATATCTTGGGCACACGCCGCATCGGACCAAATAACCTGACGGTTTTTCCTTACTTTTGGTTTTTCAGTGGACGTGGATACCGTGAACACATCATGCCGCATCAGCTTGAAGCCTTCAAAATGGCGGAACGGACAAACATGAACACTAAAAAACTGGTACTTGCCATGGTTATTGCTGTTGTTTTGGGTTCACTCGCGTCGTTTTGGGCGACCCTCAGCGAACTCTATCGTCTCGGCGGTGCGATCACGGGTGCGGGCGGTGGTATTGGCCCGTCGGTCGGACATATCGGTCAATTCGGATGGCTTGCCGGCTTATTCGCTTTCCCGCGGGATCCTGACATTTCCGCCATGAGTTTCATGGCAGGGGGCATGGGCTTCACTTTCTTCCTAATGGTGATGCGGATGCGTTTCATCTGGTGGCCCCTCCATCCAGCTGGGTATCCTATCTCCATGACGGGGGGCGTTGGTTATTTTTGGAGTTGTCTCGTTATCAGTAGTTTTCTCAAATGGATGGCTCTCCGATTCGGCGGACCGGGGACCTACCGAACGATGGTCTTCTTCTTTTTCGGGGTTATCCTCGGTGAATACTGTGTTGGCGCATTCTGGAGTGTCTTGAGTGTTATTATTCGTGAACCTATCTACGACTTCGCGCCGGGTTAGAACAATAGTAGTAGGCACACTCCGCTGTGCCGTAACAGATAAGTATGAGAGTAGTAGGCATACTCCGCTGTGCCGTAACAGATAAATATGAGAGGAGTAGGCACACTCCGCTGTGCCGTAACAGGGAAGAAGGACGGCTAGGGTAAACTTTAAATCATGGTAAAATTATCAGCAATCTACTTATGTATGCTGGCAACGTGCTTCATTGGACTTCCGGTGGCACATGCTGCCGACGAAGGCGCACACGCCGCCGAATTTCTCAGCCACGGCGTAGGGGCTCGCGCTTTAGGAATGGGGGGGGCGTTCGTTGCCATCGCCGATGATGCAACCGCTACTTACTGGAACCCCGCTGGGCTTACCAAAGTCAAGAAACATAGTTTCTCAGCAATGTATTCCGATACCTTTAGCACTGGAGACGGGAGTTGGCTCAGCAGAGGCTTAGTTACTTACAACTTCGTCAACTACGTCTATCAAATCGAGGATATCGGCAGCATCGGTCTGAGTTGGATCCGACTCGGCATTGACGATATACCGCGCACGACTTTCATCGATGTCAATAATAACGGCTTCCTCGGCGATTTTCAGGATAAAAATGGAAACGGCATCAAAGAGGACGGCGAACCCTATATCGACAAACCTGAAGTTGCCGAGTATTTCAGCAATACCGATAACGCTTTGCTCATCTCTTATGCCCGTCAAGTCCATTCTATGGTAGCTGTCGGTGGCAACCTCAAGCTCCTCAGCCAATCCATTTTTCAGAACAGTGGAAACGGTTTTGGTATTGACATTGGTCTGATTGCGGAACCTTACAAAGGTTTACGAGTTGGGACAATGTTATTAGATGCAACGGGCACCCAAGTTCGTTGGGATACTGCCGACAAACCGACGTTCACGCGCACGCGCCGACTTCGATTTGGCGCAGCTTACCACTTTGCCGTTCCACGTCTCGGTAAAGGGGCTATTGGTGCCGATTTTGAAACCGACCAAGCCGATCTGGAAGTAGACGGTGCTGGAGGCGGGCTTGTCCTACGTGTAGGCGCGGAATACTGGCTCTTCAATACCCTCGCACTCCGTGGTGGCTGGAATGGACATGGACTTTCTGCAGGTGCTGGACTCCGCTTGCGGATAAATGCTATGTCATTTTTCGTCAACTATGCCTTCAATACCCACACCCTCGGTGGCTCACAGCGTATCTCTGTCTCCGGAGAATTCTAACCACGCCCCAAGTTACTGTCCGTTCTTTGGATCCTCCTATCTTTGAGAGAACTCGTTGTAATGTGCTTCCCCAAGAGGTCTGTGAAAGATCCCGTGCTGGTGCGTCGCAATATAAAGCCTATCTTTGTGGATAACAAGAGAGATCACTTTATCAGGCATACTTGGAGAGATTTGATCCCAGCGTCCACCGGTATCCAAACGATAGAGTCCTGTATCGCCAGCACCATAAACTGTAGTGCCGTCCACAGCGAACCTGTCTACAACGATATGCTTCCCCATTCCATCGGTGAGCACATGCCAGGATTCTCCCTTCTGTGAACTCAAAACACCTGTGTCCGTGGCAACATAAACCGTTGAACCCGAAAAGAGGATCTCGTTGAAACGAGAAAAGCGAAGTGGCAGACTCGACGTAACGTCTTTCCAACTGTTCCCCTCATCCAGCGATTGAAACAGACGACCCGCTCGTTTCCCTACGTAGACAGTTTCCCC
>JAPOOP010000363.1 GCA_026713385.1 Candidatus Poribacteria bacterium
TGATATGAGTATTATACCATAATTTCGGACCAAACGTCAAGGAAAAAATGAACGTTTTGGTCCTTTCCAAGAGGGCGGTGTCTACATCCCAAACCTAAAGGATTGGGATGTAGACACCGAAGTTAGATAAATCTAATCTATATTATATCTTGTTCGCCTTTGGGACTGCAATGGATGTCAAGAACTTAATGTGAAGGGAAACTGTTCAGCGACCACAAATCGGTCATCCGTTTCAGATGAGCGATAGATGAGACTGATCGCTCCCATTTCACAGTGTATTGGCTGCCATTCGCTCTGGAGCCGCTGCTGTTCAGTCTGAAGGGAGCGGTGTTGGAATTGACCTACGGAGAGATGGGGATGGAAACCGCCAGCAAATCGCGCTGTGTCGTCATAGTCAGGAAGGTAGTGCATGAGTTTGCTATGTAATCGCACAATTTCGCCTTCGGGTTCTGGAACTAAGAACATCGTACACGACTTTCGGTGTCGGAAAGCATCAAAGCGAACAAGCTCAACGGAGAAAGGTGCTATCTGTTGTGCGGCTTGTGTGAGCGCGGGGATAATTGATCCGAAATCGTGTTGTTCCGCGAATGGATAGAGCAGCGTTATATGTGGCATCCATCGCACAAAGTTTCGGTCATGAATTCTGCGTAGCTTTTGGATGGATGGTTGCACAGATTCCGGTGGGATGAGGACAACGGCTGTGGTGTGAGTCTTGTTATGCATATTTTTACTTGTGTTCACCTGAGCACCACTCCATTACACTACGCTGTGGTTTTTGGATATTCTGAGCCTCTTTCTTAAAATCAAGACGCAAGCCTGCAACAACGGCGCGGGGTTTTTGCTGGGGTGTTTCTTCAACTCTACGGAACGGAACATGAATATCCTAACTCGCCTGACCGAACCGCAAGGAACAATTAAAAATTAGTGACCGACAGACATTCCCCAGCGTCCGCCATCTACATGTATCGTTTGTCCTGTGATGTAGGAGGCATCATCGCTAAGGAGAAAAGCGATTGATGATGCGATCTCCTCCGGTCCACAGCGGCGTTTCATAATACAGGAATTGATCGGCGTCTCTTCCAATTCCTTCTTGCGTGCGGCAGGATCAGGTGCTCTCCCGAAGTGCATCTCTGTGACAACCCAACCCGGTGCGACAGCGTTAACGCGAATACCGTATTCGACGAATTCATACGCCATTGTTTTTGTGAGTGAGACTAACGCGGATTTAATAGCATCGTAGACCCAACCTCCGGGTCTACCGAGAAATCCGCCCTCTGATGAGAGGTTAACGATGGCAGCACCTTCCTGTTTTAAAAGGGGTAACAAGTGTTGCGTGATGGCAACCCAACCGCGGAGACCGATTGCGGTTTCGGGTTCCCAATTTGGAATCCAGCCACCGTCTTCAATTTTGCCACCTCTCGCGATAGCAGCGTTATTGACGAGGATGTGAAGCGCGGAAAACTTCTCGGCGACAGCATCAGCAGTGGCGATGACGCTTTCATCATCAGCGAGATCGGTTTCTATAAAAAGTGCCTTCCCGCCTGCTTCTTGGATTTCTGCGACTGCCTGCTGCGCCATTTCGGTGTTTTTATCTGCGATGATGACATGCGCCCCTTCAGCGGAGAGGCGGTTCGCCGTTGCCCTACCGATACCGGAGGCACCGCCAGTTATCAACGCGACTTTATCTGTGAAACGGATTGTTCCCCATTGGTTGATTTGCATTATGTTGTGAGTCCTTTTATTCAGCCGTCAGCAATCGACAGTGTTGCAGTGAGTTTTACTCGATATTTTTGGACTTCGGCATGCAACCGTAGTCCGTAATGGAATAGAAGGATTTTGTTTGGGCATTTCCCCCTATATACGCAAAAATTCGTCAAATGTGAAATCCGTATGATTTCTCCGCAAGGTAAAATTGAAACTTTTAAACGCCTGCAGCGAATCCTCCATCAACGAGCAGGGAAGCACCGGTAACCCATTCTGCATCGTCGGAAGCGAGAAAGACCACAGCACGCCCGATGTCTCTTGGTAGACCGAAACGCGGCATCGCGGTTTTCTCTAATGCCTCGTCAATCTGCTCCGGGGTGAGGTAGTCTTGAATTGCTGTCTCGATATAACCCGGACAGATGGCGTTGATGGTTATGCCGAATTGCCCGATTTCTAATGCTATATCCCGGACCATGTTGACGACAGCGGCTTTTGCGGGAGCATACGCGGGTCCTGCTCCGCCTCCATACGCATGGACGGAGGCGATCTGGATAATCCTTCCAAATTTCGATTGTTTCAGGTGGGGGAGTGCGAGTTTTGTAGCGACAAAGACGCCGCGGAGGTTGACTCCAACGACGCTGTCCCAATCAGCAATTGAGAGGTCCTGCGCGCCACCGGGGATATGAATACCGGCGTTATTGACGAGAATATCGAGTCCTCCAAAGTGTTCGACGGTTCGCTGAATTACGTGTGCCACCTGTGATTCGTCAGCGATATCGGCTTGGAGGAATAGTCCCTCTGCTCCGAGTTTTTCGATTTCCGTGACAGTGGGGGTTATAGCGTCGGTTTCGTGGTATTTGCCACGGAGGGGTGTTTCCTGTTTATCGACGACAGTGACCCGCGCCCCCTCACGTGCACATTCGAGTGCGATGCCGCGCCCGATGCCTGAACTCCCACCGGTTATGATAGCGATTCGATCCTTGAGTACCATAGAACTCTACCTTAAGTTGCAACGACTTGCAGGTGCCCAACTTTTTCATCCGAAGGTGTAATGCGAATTTCAACATTGCAGTTCAACTGGTTCAGAATTGTGAACAGTTGGTCCACATTAAAATCGAAGTCGCCTTTCAGTATTCGGGACACATCGGACGGATCAAGCCCAAAGCGTTTTTCTGCTTTTGCAGGTGTCAGTTTTAGTTCTTCAAGAAGACGATAGATTTTGATCACAAGATCCACTCTTAGTTGTTCGCGTTCAGCCTCTGCTTTAGAGAAACCGATGTCCAGAAACACATTACCAGAACTCTCCTCAATTTTGACTTCTTCACTCATTTTTTTCCTCCATTTCTCGTGCTATTCTCAGGCGTTGTTTGATCAAATCAATTTCCCTTTTGGGTGTGCGAATACCACGCGTGGATTTCTTCTGAAACACATGTAGCACATAGATGTTTTCACCGAGTTTGACAGTATAAATAGCACGATAGGTGTTCGTATCATAACGGGTGGAGATTTCAAATACACCCGAACCCACTCCCCGCAACGGTTTGGCATCTATATGTTTAAGTCCGGATTGAGCGGCATTTAACGCTGCCCCTACTGTTCTTCTTGCGGCTTTAGGGAAACTCCTTAACTGGTCTCGCGAATCACCAACCCATATCACACGTTTCGTCGCTTGGTCCAAGACCCTATCCCTTTGGTATTATACCTTATCTTCCAAAATCTTTACAACGTTTTCGGCAATGCGCTCCTCTAATTGATGTGCCTCGGAATTTAAGATTTCTAATTCTTCGTTGAGCTCACCTAATCGCTCTGCGAAATCGAAATCATCAGGAGCTTGTTCGGCGACTCCGACATAACGCCCAGGGTTCAGACTCCATCCTTGTGCCTCAATTTCGGCAATAGTAGCGACCTTGCAAAGACCCGAAACGTCAACGTATTCTGTATCAGGGAATTTTGTAGCAAGGAAATCCGCGCTGTCCCTCGCTCATCGCGAAGTTGCCAAGAAAATACTCATAAACCTTTCCGAAAGCATCACCTTCAATGTCCATAGGAATCTGTTCCATAATACGGAGGAGTTCAAGGAGCGTATTCTTTTCAAGGCGATTGTAATTCTTGGGCAGAACACCATCGACTTGCGGGTTTTCCGTCTCTATTGCCTTCATAGCGTCAGTGATAGCTTGTCCGATGTTTTCGCTCTCTGGCAAACTGAGGAGGTACTGAAAACGTGCGTTCTTTGGCAGATAAAACACGCCGCGCGCTTGGTATTGCCTTCTCGGATCAGCCTGTCTACGCCTGCTCGTAGAGGCTTCGCTGCTGATTTCTTGCTCAGCCTGCGCAAATTTGTGATCCGCGTATCGTAGAAAGATAAGCCCAAGCACAGGCGTTGAGTACTCTGAGGCTCGAAGGCGTGAATTGGCTCTGAGTTCATCGGCGGCACTCCAGAGTCGGTTTTCGATTTCTGCGAGGTTGGTGTTCATAAGATCTCTTTCCGATAAAAATTAAGAATGGATACTGAAGGGAAGCATTCTTACCGACTGCTGACTGCCGAAAGCCGTTAGAAGTAGGATCTGCCGAGTGAACTTCCAGCACCGAATGCGTTGTAAGGCACACCAGCCGGGACGGTTCGGAGTCCCCAAGTTTCAGTCGTTGCGTCATAACCAACACCCATCGAAACCGCAGGCTCCTGAATCAGATTCACCTGGAATGTGAAGTCCTGACGGACGTTGTTATACGGCGAGTCTTCGCGTTTAATACCGACACGGTTCCAAGAAATGCGGAGGTTCCAATCGTGGAGATTGCGGGTCATACTAATGCGCTGTGAATAAAATTGCCCCTCAATAGGATAATAAATAAGGCTCACGTTAAATTCGAGGTCTTGGCTAAAGCGATAGCGCCCAGTCGCGGTAACCGATCGAGAAGTCCGCCTTGAGGTATGCCGTTTGCTAAAAGAGTTACCGATACTGATGTTCCAAGACGGTCGGGTGTAGCGGATATTCGTACGGAAGCCGACCATTTTAAACTGTTTCCCATCATCGGGATGCGGATTGGGGTCGTGTGTGAACCGGACGGTCATATTTAGGTTCCGACTCGGAAGCGGAACGAATGTGAAATCGCTCTCGATGGGTTCGTATTTCCGCCTATATAAGGGATCGAATTCGGTGAAATCGGCGGTGAGTCGGGTATCAAAATAGAAGATACGATGTGCCGACTGGCTTCGTCGGGTCTTGATTTCAAAGTTTGTATTGAAGTTATAGGTGAGCCTTTTTCGCTCATAGAAATAGGTGCTGGGACCGAAAGGATAGAGGTTCTCATCTTCATCAACAGGCGGCTGATAATTAAATCGGAGAGAGGATTGAATTTCGTGTCTCAACTTTCGGAGCCCAGGAATATAGTCGACGTTGAAAACACGGAAGAGTGTGTTTGTGGCAGATCCATTAAAGCTGAAAATACCTTTTACGATGTTCCTATTCTTCTCCTGGTCCTGGTCGTGCCAGACCATGTTTGTGTTGAGATCAAGGCTCATTTGGAGTTCCCGCAAAGGTGTAATTAGGAGCGTTGACTGTTTGCGGATATCGAACCCAAGATCCATCGTCTGTAGAAATACATCTCTCTCTTCCTCGAATTTGCCCTTATAGACTTCTCTAAAGAAGTTCCCTAATTCAATATCTAAGTCGAAACTTGTGCTTTCAAGAGTTGGGACGGTGAAAAGTGAAAGAATAGGTGTTTCAGTTTTGAACTTTTCAGCAATGGTTTCCATACCATCGTTGAGATTTTTAAAGAGTGGTAATGCACTGACACGTATCCGTGAGAAATTCATAGAGAATTGTGGGAGTTTCTGTAGCGAGGTTGTGCCTTCACCCGTAAAATCGTGAACGTGTCGAACTTCGAGCCTGCTCGTAATATCTCCAATCGTTTCCCGAGAAAATGTGGGGTTGCCGTTCTCGTCGCGATCGGTGTCAGAAACGGTTGATAAACCGGTTCCATAGGTAAGTATTCCGAAAGTGTTAAGTCTGGATTCTCCCGGGAGTTTCAATTCTTCTTTGAAATTACGGGCTTGCAACTCTGTTCTACCCGTGAAATTGATTGGGCGTCTACCTTCTTCACGGTTATCCCATGGGGTATAGAAGGATTGCGTATGTCCCCATCGCATATTCCACCGTCTACCGATACGTGTAGCGCTCTGCCGCTCGTAGGAGTATCGGTCTGCGCCATAGAAGTAAATATCGCCTCGATAAGTTCTCTTTTTATCGACTTTGATGAGTCGGAAGGATTTTTTGGTCTGAATAGGACGACTACTATATTCACCGGCGTATAATCTTTGGGCATCTGAGGCGACAGCACTCGGATCCTCCCACCGTCCTCGAAAACCGTGTTTCCGGTAAACTTTGAGTTCGTCTTCGTCTTCGGCATCTTCTTCAGTGGTGGGGTCTTCGGAAGCAACTTCGTCATCGGACTGATCGGAAGTAGTTTCGCCTCCTGCTTCATTTTCTGACCCGTCCTGCTCTACGCTCTGATTTTCATCAGTATCGTCCACCTCGGTCTGTTCGGCACTCTGATTTTCATCAGTATTGGGGGTATCGCCTTCAGCCTTCAGCCTTCGGCTTTCAGAAGAATGGCTATCGGAAACCATCGGTTGTTGGAAACCTTCAGTAAGAGAAGAAGCGTCGTCGGTATCTTTATCAACTGCTGATTGCTGATCGCTGACTGCTTCACCCGTTGTATCTTGCGATTCACCATCTTCCTCGGTTTTCTCCGGTTTAGGATTCATCACATCTTCGTAAAAGGCATCCCATTCTGCTTCGAACTGTTCAGCAAGTGCCTCGAAAGTCGGGGTCTCCTCTTTTTCAATCAATTGGAAAATGTAAAGACCTTCAGGCATAGTGATAGGTCTACGTTCGATAACATCTCCTGGATTCTCCAAGCGTCTGACTGCAGAACGCCACGAGGATTCCATCTCATTTAAGAGTAAACCCTCACCTTCATTAGGTTCGGATAAGGTCGGTTCTGCGATGTCTGCGAATTGATCAGGAACTTGTATAAGTTGTTCAAAAGGCTCACCCTCGTGGGCACGTTCGAGCATATCATCTGCCAATTCGCGCAGGACGAATTCCGTATCTTCACTGGCGGTAATAGCGATGTCAATACGGCTGAGCTTAATTTCACGTTCCCCATAGACATCAATGACCCGTTCTGCTTTAAAGATGTGGAAGGCAGATTCGGTTTGGACGACAGAGCTAATTTCTCCCTCTTGTAGTGCGAACGCGGCTTCCTCTAAAACCGGGTCGAGTTTGGGGTTGCCTTCCTCGTCAACTTCGCCAAGCGCAAGAAATCCCAAGTCACCGCCATCGTAACGGGTGTCAAAGTGGTCAGAATTGCTCTGGGCAATTTGTGCGAAGTCAGCCCCTTCTTCTTGGAGCTGCTTGAGGACTTCTTCTGCTTTTTCTTTCGCACGACTGACATCATCGTCAGTGATTTTATATTCAATAAAAATTTGCCGCAGCCAATAGCGGTCATATTCACCGTCAAGTCGGTCTTGTAATTCATCTGCTTTTTCCTTTAACTTCGTGCGCTGGTTCGGTGTTACATCAGGTGGAATAGGGATATAAATTTCTTGGAACTGTGCATCATTGAATCGGTATTTCCCTTCAAACCCGAACCCTTGTCCACGTTTTGAACTTCTGTCATAGAGCAACGCGCCATCATAACGCCGTTTACGTGCCACAGGTAAGATAATGCTGATGTTGGGACCTTGGTAGCTATCCGTTCCAATTTTAACGATAATCTTTGCGATCTTCCCTTTCCGTAAATCGCGCCGCATAACAGGGAAATAGAAGAGCGGAAACCCACCAATGCGTAAAACGATATTTTTGGCGATCATCTCCTGATCCTTTCGGACAATGACTTCGGAGACACTGAAATAGTAGTGCGGATATTTCAGTGAGCAGGTCGTCAGGGATGCACCACGGATATAGGAGCGGTCTTCCTCTATTTTAAAGATTTCACTACCGCCGAAGTACCACGGATCGCTGAATGTAAACCCGTTTCGGGCAATTCCTTTCTTGGTGTCGAGGTTGAAGATGAGTTCATCGGAGTAAGTATCTTCGTTCCCCATCTTTAGGTGGACGTTCCCGGATGCTCGCATCAGGTTGTCATCAAAGTCCGCCCAGATATGGTCTGCTCGGAGAATAACATCTTCAAACTTGATAAGGGCATTTCCGTGAATTTGGACGAAATTATCAACCATAGCCAGATCGTCGCCATCGCCGATTACCATACCTTCTTCAGGTACATCTGTCTCCGGATTCAACCGCTCTGAGCCGGATCCCTCTTCCTCTGTCTGATCCGTAGATTCAGGGGCTTGTGTTTCAGCAGTGGGTGGGTCAGCGGGGTCCGCGTCTTGCGCGATACTGAACCCGACCGGGAAAAGGAGACAGGCAATGACGAATAGTGCCAATGCTATGTACTCAATTCCAGACGCTGGGATAAGGAAGGCGTGATGCTGGTAACGGGTAGGTAAGTCGGCTTCGTTTTTTTTCACGGATTTCTTACTCTTTCAATTCAATTCTAATGTAAGCGTTTTCAAGAAGTTTGTTGGTATATGCGTCCCATTCCTCTTGGAATCGCTGCTGGCGGAGTATTGAAGTAATCTGTTGTTTCTCTATTTCACTGAGGCTTGGACTATTTCGCTCGTCGACCTTAAAGATGTGAAGACCGGATTCAGTTTCGTGAGGTTGGCTGTAAGTGTCGGATTCGAGTGCTTCAATGATTGTCCGAGTCTTCGGATTGAGTTCCGTTAAGGAACGGACCCCGAGGTCACCGCCGTTATCTCGCGTTTCAGCATCGTCGGAATGTGCTGCTGCGAGTGCATTGAATTCTTCGCCGTTTTCCAACTTTTTAAAAACTTCAACAATACGTTCGCGGGCTTCCTGCATAGCCTCTGCACTCGGTTTGAGGGGAACAATGAGATACCGAAATGCAATCATCTTATCGGTTTTCATTTCGACAGTGAAAACATAAAGTCCCTCATTTCCTTCAATTGGCTCGCTGAGTTTGCCAGCTTCCAAGTTTGTGAGTACGTCCTGGAATATCTTTGGAAACCCTTCAAGCTCCTCTGTAGAGGCTTCTATGAGCATTCCCGCCTGTGAACTTGGATTCTGCTCAGAAGTATATCGTCGTGCGAACTCCTCAAACTTGGTACGATCTGCAGTGATTTCACTGAGAGCTTTATTAACAGTTTCAAATGCGGTATCCCGATCGGCTTGATTTGGTTTAAAGGCAACAAAAATGTGCCGCAAATGGACTTTATCTGTTTTAGTGGGAAGTTGGTCCCGATTTTCCTCAAAAAATGTTTGGATCTCGCTCTCTCGCACCTGCAATCGCGGGACAATTCTTCCCATAACAAGTTTCTCTGCTTTGAGGTTTCGTTCTGACTGCTCCCGAAACGCCACGAGTGTCATACCCTCTCTGTTTAATTGCTTTCTAAACTCCTCGTCGGTCTCAATATTATATCTCTTTTTAAAGTCTTGAATGTACTGCTCAACTTCCACGTCGCTAACGGTAAGCTTCAGGGTTAGTGCGGCTTCCAAAAGGAGCATTTGCCGGATAAGGCGATCAAGTAACTCAGATCTCTGCCGTTCAGCCTCGTTGAGTGCCTCTCGTTCGCTGAAGCGATATACCTGTTGGAGTTCCATGGCACGCTGATTCACTAAAACATCAAGCTCTCGCTGGGTCACAACATCGTCATTAACGTAAGCGATGATTTTGTCAAAGGTGCGAGCGGCACCACTCCGCACACCACTGCTGATGAGTAGTAGAATGATTATGAAATAGGTAACTATTTTGTAAGCCATTTTTTAATTATTCCTTGCGGATTTTTAATTATTTCTTGTAACGCCTTGCGAACTATTAAAATTTTCATTACGAGCTACGCGCTTTGTCCTGTTATACTAAACTTTGGGCAATCTTCAGCTATCAGCAATTAGCAATCAGTGGCGTTTCGACTTGAGAAAGTTAACTCGACGGAAACCGACCACTGACTGCTGATTGCTTTTGAAGCTATTCTTCAGGTTCTGCCTCTACGGGAGCCTCTTCGGGTTGGTCTTCCACCGATGGCTCTTCGGATTCTTCAGATTCTCCCTCTGGGATGCGATCTATGTACGTTTTGACTTCAGAGCGTTCGCGAAGTTGGGTAATCCAACTGTCCATGAGTTCTTGCCGCTTCTCGCGTTCCGCTTTTCGGACGACACTCTTACGAACATCTTCCTCCTCAAACGGTTTTTGGTATTCATCGCGAGCTTCGTCTTTTCGGAACATCATGTAGTATTTCTGCCCCTGAACGTCAACTTCAACGACCCCCTCGTGTGTCTGACCGATCTCTGCATCAAACGCCGCGTCCAAGAAGGGTTCAGTTCCCGAAGGGAATGCATCCCGGCTAATATAGTCCGTGTCCCCGGGCGTGGAGGGATTCGCACCGGGACCGACGAGTTCGCCGCGATCGGAAAGTTCCTGAGCGATTTCAAGGATGTCTTTGCCTTCTTTGATTTGTGCGTAAACTTCATCAGCCCGCTCTTTATTGAGAAGCGTGATACAGGAAAGCCTCACCTGTTCAGGGCGAACGTATTCCTGTTTGTTTGCTTCGTAGTACTGAATATAGTCGTCTTCAGTCAAAGAGAGCTTGTCGTCTACCTCTTGCGCTGTAATTTTCTTAACCATCAACTCGTGAAGATAATCCTGAACCTTCTTGAGAATTTCTGGGTCTTCGTTGAGTTTTTCGTCTCGGGCAAGATTAAGAATTAGCCGACTCTCCGCCATGAGGACCATATAGGTTTCCAGTCCCTCTTTGTCCTGATATTGACGCTGTTTATATTCTGGAAGTTCGCTAATTTCCTGCATCATCTCTTCAAGGGTGATGCGTTGCTTGCCGTTCCAGTCAAATTCAGCGATGACCGTTCCATCAGCACCAATTGCCTTGTCGCCGCAGCTATAGAAAATAGGATGCGTAACAAGGATCCCAATTAAAAGTAAGGGGATAATCCGCGACTTGGACTCATGAATGATAGCAGCCTGCAACAACGGCGCAGGCGGAGCTTCATTAAGAGCTGTTGTTAGACCAATTCCGTCATTTAACGTTTTGCGAATCATTAAAAAAATTCTGCCCATGAAGCGGGCAACTACTGTGAGCATTTATCTAACTCCTTTTCTTAACCAGTATTCTGGTTGGGGATGTTGCTTCCACAAAATGGGAATAGACTACTGATCTGATTCTTCGGTCTCCGCTTCTTCGACTTTCGGCGGTTCCGGAATATTTTCAGGATAGGTTTTTAACTTGCCTTTCTCAGTGATTTCAGCGACCCATTCATTGATGCGTGCGCGTTTCTTGGCGCGTTCAACCGTTCTACGGACATCGTCTTTGACCTCGTCGAATTCCTGCTGCCGCTCTGGCTGATGCTCTTCTTTACGGAAAATGAGATAGAAGGTTTCGTCATTGACATCTACCTCAAAGAGGGTATCTGTCATTTCGCCGATCTCTTGCGCAAAAACAGCGTCGATGAACTCCGCCCAACGCGGTGATGCGGATTTGGTAAACATGTTGGTGTTCCCTGGGTCGTCTTGATTCGTGCCAGGTCCGTTGGCGAGTTTACCGGCTTCGGTGAGTTCCTTTGCCATCTCAGCGATGTCTTTGCCTGCTTTGATAGCATCAAGGGTCTCGTTGCCAAGATCTTCATCGTCAACCGTAATGCAGGTTGCGCGAACCTTGGCTTCCTCAATGTGCTCACTCAAATTCGCTTGATAATGTGCCATGAGATCTTCATCGGTAATGACGATCTTAGCATCCACTTCTGCTTCAGTCAATTTCTCAACCATCAGTTGATGGGTATAATCCTCAAGCTTTTTGACGTGTTCAGCCAGAGAATCAAACCCATCATCCGCAGCGCGAAGGATTTGGAGCCGTTCATCTATCAGTTCCTCAAGATACTCGGCTTTGTCTGCTCGAGTCCTAAAGTTCTGCTGACGATAAACCGGTAATTCGGCAATGGCGGCGTTCAAATCTGCCATTGAGATTTGATAAGGCTTGCCATTCCATTTGTATTCTGCCAAAACTACCTTGTTTTCGTCCATTGCGGACATGGGTTGTTCAGGACTATCGGACTGCACAAACCTCCATGTCAGCAGACAGGTCACAGTGACAATTACAAAAATAGCAATCGTTTTTTTCATATTTTTAATGTTCCTTGCGGTTCGGTCAGGTCAGTTTGGGAAATGAAGGGTTTCCTTTCCGTATATCCAGCCCGGCCGTTGGTTAGGCTTACGCGCTTTGGACAATACGCGTAGCACGTCTTTTTAGTTGACCTTTCGTTCTTACGATTACGCAACAAACAACTTTAGCGTTCGTTGCAATTCGGTCAACATACCGGCACCAGTCACTCCCGGCATACGAATCTTAAGTTGTGCTGGAGGCAGTAACTGGAGATTTTTATTTTGGTGGACTATCTCAATGAATTTCTTCACATTAATTCGTGGTTTTCTTTCATCAAAGGTAACCTTCACCTGTTCCTTTCCAGCAACAATGGTTATGATACCGAGATGTTGGCTGAGCTGTTTGATGTTAGCGATCCGCAGTAACATTTCAGCCGGTTCGGGTATCGCACCGTATCGATCCATCAACTCCTCTCGGAGCTCATTAAGTGCTTCTCGATCCTTCAGTCCAGCAATTTTCTTATAGATAGAGACCTTTTGACGGCTATCTGGAACGTAGTCATCGGGCAGATAGGCTTCAACAGGTAGACTGATACGCGTTTCCACGGTTTCCTCAACCTTTTCACCCTTTAACGCCATTACTGCATCTTCAAGAAGTCTACAATACAGTTCATAACCGACAGTAACGATATGCCCATGCTGTTCTGCACCGAGGATATTTCCGGTACCCCGAATCTCTAAATCTCGAAGGGCTATTTTGAAACCTGAACCGAGGTCTGTAAATTCTTCTATAACGCGGAGCCTCTTCTGCGCGCCTTCTGTGATCGCCCGGTCCTGTGGATAGAAGAGGTATCCGTAAGCCTGCAGAGTAGCACGCCCGACGCGCCCTCGTAACTGATAGAGTTGTGCCAAACCGAGTGCATCCGCTCGATTAATAAGGATCGTGTTAACGTTGGGAATATCCAGTCCTGATTCAATAATCATTGTGCAGACAAGGATATCATGTTTATGCCGAACAAACTCCAGCATAATGGTCTCTAATTCTCGTTCAGGCATCTGTCCATGTGCGATGGCAATGCGGGCATCCGGAGCCAATTTTTGAATTGCTAAAGCCATACTTTGGATGTCCTGAACGCGATTGTGGACAAAAAACACTTGTCCGCCGCGCCCTAATTCAGTGGTGATGGCTTCACGAATTACATCACTGTCATAAGGCATGACGTACGTCTGAATCGGCAATCGATCTGCTGGCGGTGTGTTAATGACGCTAAAGTCTCGGATGCCAATAAGCGACATGTGGAGTGTACGTGGAATCGGCGTAGCGGTCAATGTCAAGACATCAATGGTTTCTTTGAATTGTTTTATTTTCTCTTTATGCTTAACGCCGAAGCGATGTTCTTCGTCGACTATTAAGAGTCCGAGGTTATTAAACTCAACTGTTTTGGACAGTAGACTGTGCGTTCCAATAACAACATCAATAGTCCCGTCCGCCAACCCCTTTTTAATCTGTTTTATCTCTTTCGGTGTGCGGAAGCGGTTTAACATTTCAATGTTGACGGGAAAAGGTTGAAAACGTTTTTCAAAGGTATCGTAGTGTTGGAGAGCGAGAATGGTCGTAGGGACAAGAACCGCCACCTGCTTTTCGGACATGACGGCTTTGAAAGCGGCACGTAATGCTATCTCAGTTTTCCCGTACCCGACATCTCCACAGACGAGCCTATCCATCGGACGTTCACCTTCCATGTCTGCTTTTACGTCTTCTATCGCTTGGAGTTGATCGTTAGTCTCTTGATAGGGAAAAAGTGCTTCAAATTCGGTTTGCCAAGGCACCTCCGCCGGAAAACTAAAGCCTTTGCGGGCTTGGCGAAGGGCATACAACTTGAGAAGTTCACCCGCCATTTGTTCGATTGATTTTTTGACGCGCCCCTTTCGCCGACTCCAAGCCGCCCCTCCCAGTCGATCAACACGTGGCTTATAGGCGTTGTCTTTGCTACCGATATACTTCTGAACGAGGTCAACTTGATAGGTCGGCACATAAAGGATATCATCTGCGCTGTATCTGAGTATCAGAAAATCTTGTGACTTTCCGTCAATCGCCAATCGACGTATTCCATCATAAATAGCGATGCCGTGCGAAACGTGTACGACATAATCTCCAACTTTTAGATCAATGAGGCTAAGAATGGGTGTTCCATCTGTAGACGGACGGTGTCGGATGGGACGGCGATGATGACGACTGCCAAAGAGTTCATCTTCGGAAATAACAGCGAGATTCAGTGATTCATTGAGAAACCCTTCACTAATTGCTCCAACACTGGTACAAATATCTGGGGGAAATAATTCGCGTTCTGCTAAGATTTCAGACACGCGCTTTGACTGTTGAGGCGTTTCACAAAAAACATGAATACGGGTTCCTTCCTCCGTCCAAGTTTTCATCTGATTGATAACCGTTTGATAGTTGCCAGATGGCAGTACCAACGGTTTCATCTCAAAATGAAGGGGCGATATCTCATTGTCCATGACTTCACGGGGTGGAGCTAAAGACGACGAAACGACGGAATACTTCTCTAATTCGGTGCTGAGTGTTTCAAAAGAGACGAGAAGCTTATCCGGTGGAACCATGAGATTGGATTCCGCCAACTTCTTCTCGTACAACTCTTGCATCTGTTCGTGCATTTGGGAGGCTTCGCGCTTCTGCCACTGCGGCTCAATGAAGCAGACAACCGTGTCATCGGGCAGATAATCGGAGAGCAATTCGGTCTCCGGAACAAGCATGGGCAAAAATCCCTCTATTCCGTCATCAAGTTGGCATTCCTGAAGTCGATATTGAGAAGATGCCGCTTCTGTTAAAGATTGTGTTATTTCCCGGACAGTGTTTATCAGTTGTGGTGCCGCGTGTTCTTGAATGAGGGCATCCGCTTGGATTTGCCAATGGTCGACAGATACATCAGTAGAAAGGACTTCCCGCAAGGGTGTAAATGTAACCGATTCGATTGATTCAGTTGAACGCTGTGAAATCGGATCGAAAGCACGGATAGTATCAATTTCATCGCCAAAAAACTCGACGCGTATTGGAGTGTTGGCAGTAAGCGGATAAATATCTAAGATGTCGCCTCTGCGTGCAAATTCGCCTTTGACTTCTACAAGTTCAACGTTTTGGTATCCCCCGCGGATAAGCAGCGCTGCGACATCATCTGGATCTATCTCATCTCCGAGATTAAGAACGCAACATGCCTCGGCAAATCGGTGGCGCGGTGGGAGTCTATAAAGCATCGCTCGACTTGATGTTACAATGATGCTCCGTTCTTTATAGAGTAAGTATTCCAAACATCGAATTCGATCGGCGACGGTTTCCTTGGAAGGCGCGATGCCATCAAAAATTTTTCGGTTCCACCCGGGAAACAGATTCATTCTGGACTGCACATCGACCAGAGATGTCGTTTCTAAAGCAGCGGACACCGTGTAGGCACATATTTCTTCTAAAACTTGCTCGGCTTCACGCTGTGAAGGAAGGACAATCAGGAAGGATTTATTTGGAAAATCGTCAATGAGGGTCGCCAAAAGATACGCAGTCGATGCATTTGCCAACCCTCTGAGCCATGGGAGTTTCTGGTTTCCATCTTTGAGGCGTGCCACCAGTGTTTGATAATTTTCCGTTTTGCGTAAAAACTCTATCACTATTTTTTCCTTGACAAACCGTGCTGGCGATTAAAGTTACAAAATGTATATTATGCGTCTTAGTTTGTAGATTCGATGTCGGTTAAAGTGACTTTCACTGTCAATTGCCCTATTTTGCTCTCCGCTTTGACAGGTAACCGACGTTCATCGTCTGTGAGCCAGAAGCGGTCGCCTGCTGAAGTTCGCAGGACGAGCGTTTTGACGGCACCCAATGCCTTACTTTTTACGACCTCTCTACGCTCAACAGTGAGCGTAACCTTCTGCACCTTTCCCTTCGCGATAATCGGAAAGAAATAAGTTTTACCGAGTTCAAATTTTTTTGAACGTAGGAAGTAGAGCGTTGACAATTCATCCTGTGTACCAACGGGTATTTCTATGACCTTTGCTTCGCGTTTTTCAGGCGATTTCGGCTTTGGGCGTGAGATTTTTTCATATTCTGCCGTTTCCTCTCGAAAATCAACTGTGACAGTGGCGCGATATTTTTGATCCTGCAACTGGTTCCGAAAGCGGACTGGTGAGAGGGTGATCGGATTTAAATACGTTTCCTCTTGTCTCTGGAAACTATAGACTCTGAAAAGTGCCCGGGTTTTCATTTTCGACTGGATGTGATAAACAGCCTCCCCATTCAGTGACTCCTCTTTGACAATCCAGTCTGTTCGTCGGGCGGCAGGTATTTTTTTCCAACTAATATCATAGGTTAATTTTTCACCGACCCTTAGCGGATTGGGAGAGATATTTGGACTTTCAACAAGTGAACGGGAGGCACTGTTTACGGCAAGGGTTCCTATGAGTAAAAAGATGAAAATAAGATGTTTTGCATACTGCAAACTTTTTGTCCTTTTTTAATTTTACCTTGCGGTTCGGTGAAGCGAGTTTTTAATTTCATGTTCCGTTCCGTATATCTGGGGGAAATGCCCAAGCAAAAACACTAAGTTTTTGATGGAATAGAAACCATGAGATAGGTGCGAACTGTGCTCGCGGCTTCTTCTGACCGCTGACCACTGACGGTTTCCGACAGCCATTCCACAGGTATTAGAACCTATGTGTAAAGATTAGAGAACTGATACCATTATCCCTTTGTTGCACTTGGACAGAAAACCTTCGATTATTATACGCTTCGGCTGTCTTCGGGGCATCAAAAATATTCCAAATGTGGATTCCGATGCCTGTTGCGAGAAGAACACCACTGAGAAACGCGTGGTTCTTCATCCGAGTACGCCCCTGCTCATACGTTAAGAATTCACCTGTCCGGATGTCCTGAAATCCCGTCTCGAAAACACCTTGATCGTTGTAATGCAGAGCGCGTGCGATATTATAGCCAGCAAGTGCGAAGGTCCCTAACTCGGCAGTAAGGAAAAGCGTCGCTTTTGTATAATTGCCGGCGTAAGCTTGCCCCAATCCGGGCATAAAAGTTGACAGTCGAGATGCTTTTTTGAGATCCAGTGCTGGATAGTAGCGTTCTGCGTGTGACCGAAATAGTGGATACTCCGACTCAGTTTCAGGACTATCTAAATAGTTACGCAGAAGCGGTTGCCTTATGTGATCTTTAGCGTTAGATTTCTCATCAGTGGACGCGGTTTCAGCGATGGCCGAAACAGATCCAGTACTGAAAAGAAACAGAAACGCAAGAAGTATGTATAGCGGCATCCATGCCGCCTCAACTTTTTTTAGCATGAAACGCACTCCTTATTGAAGTATTTTAAGAGATGGTGCCAATTGGACGTTATCCGGATCGGTTTGGTATGCCCAATCGAAGATAGCAGCATCATCAGAAAGCTTGCGCACCTGAATCTTGGCGAAGTTTCCATCAGGTGTATAGATAGCATAGATATGCCCTTCAATCAGTTCAACAAATAGCGTTGTATACCCAAATTCCGGAACAATATCAACGCCATCAAAGTATTCATGATAACCCAAATCTTGCAGGAACGTATCATTGTCGGAATAGAGATAACGGACGTTGACTTCAGTATCAAAACCGTAATAGACATCGGTTGCGGGTGTGTCCCATGCGATACTCCCTTTTTCTGGTCGAGAGAAATCAAATCCACTTCTTCCAGGCGCAAGGGTGTAATCGTCAAGGACGACGTTCCGCCCTTCTGGTCGCGGCGTATCCCGAGCGTCTTCAGGACTCAACTGACTCTCGTTTCCATCAATGTCATAAGCAGAAACCGCGTAGTGGTAAGTCTCCCCGTTTCGCACTGTCGTATCTGTATAACGCGTAGCACCGTCCGACACCTCTACTAATGCATTAAAATCTGTATCGTCGCGCCCGCGCCACACTGTGTAGCCCGCCAAATCATATTCGCCATTCGGGTACCACTCGATGATGACCTGCTCATCGCCTGTAATGGTTCTGACACCGCGCGGTGCGGCGGGTGGCTCATCATCCGTATCGCTGGTATCAACGTAACATCCACCGATATTACCCAGTAACATAACAAAGAGTAGGGTTGTGAGAATTCCGTTAATTTTGACTAACATGTTCTATTTCCTCCAGAGTTTGAATTGCGTTGAACTCTGTAACGGATATCCCCTTAAATGCGTTGACAGGCTCTTTATAAATAATATCACAAAAGGCTTGGGAATGCAAAACAAAAATTGACATTCCGTCCCAATTGTGATACGATACGAGGAGTGCCTCATAAAGCCCTTAATTCCTTGGATACTCACGGAAAGGCACGGATACAAACCACACCAGCAGTGGTTGGTGACCGGGAGGCGAGGATTAATGAGGAACACTTGTGAAGCTGTCTGCATAGTCCGAATTGCGTAGTCCGTAATGAAATGGAGGGGTTTTGCTTGGGCATTTCCCCCGTCAGATATACGGAACGTGAAATCAAAAACTCACCTGACTGAACCGTAAGGTAAAATTAAAAAATGAAAACTCTTTTGATTCTGAGGCACGCCAAATCCAACTGGAATTACCCAAATCTCCCTGATTACGACCGACCTCTCAATGCACGAGGTAAACGCGCCGCGCCGCGCATGGGAAAACATCTGCGTGAACAAGGGTTAATTCCCGATAGGATCCTCACCTCATCAGCAAAGCGTGCCAGAAAAACCGCGAGCAAGGTGGCAAAAGCGTGTGGTTATAAGGGGAAAGTCAAAAAATTAGACGTGTTTTATGATAGCATCGCTGGCATCTACTATGAAACATTACAAGCACTACCAGACAAACATCAGTGTGTTATGGTCGTGGGACATAATCCGACGATGGAACAACTCGTCCGCTACCTGACTGGACAGATCCGACAGATGCCAACCGCAGCACTCGCCCATATCGAACTTCCCATCCAACGGTGGGAGGCACTAAACGTGGATACAGTAGGAACCTTAGTCAACTTATGGACACCCAAAACGCTTTTCACCGATTGAGCCAATTGTCATCAGTGGTGACGCTTCTCCTGCTTGTGGGCTTTTGCACGCTCTGCCAATCTTCTTCAGCCGAAATCCCAGTCTCGACAGCCAAAGATGGGCAATTCCTCCCATGGGTTGTGGACGATGGTAAGGGTGGCGTTATTGTTATGTGGGAGGATTACCGTACAGGTAAGGATTGGGATGTCTACGCCCAGCGCGTTGATAGCCGTGGCACAACACGTTGGGAAGAAAATGGTGTCGCAATCTGCAGGGCGGATAGGAATCAACGTCGTTTACGAATGGTTCGACACGAACAGCATGCAATCGTTGTTTGGAACGACAGGCGCGACAGAAGTAGTTGGGATATCTATGCCCAAGGGGTGAATCTTGAAGGTGATGTGCTTTGGCAAACAGATGGTATACCTGTCTGTGTAAACGGGGCAGATCAATCAACGCAAGCGATTTTGAGCGATGGTGAAGGCGGTGCCATCTGCGTTTGGGAAGATGAACGCCGAAGTTCGGAATTCCAAGATTTGTACATTCAACGGATCAATCCTAAAGGTGAACCGATGTGGCAACCTAATGGAATACCCGTTTTTCCATCAGAATCCCTCCAGAGCGATCCGATTCTGCTCGCAGACGGAACTGGTGGCTTCTATGTGATTTGGTGGGATGTCATCGGGTATGACGCTTGGCACATCATGGCATACCGACTGAGCTTAGACGCGAAACCGCTGTGGGACGCGCCGCGCCTCATTTCGCCAGCAGATGGGACGCAAGGCGAACCGAGGGTGATTGCTGACGGTGAAGGTGGATTTATCGTCTTGTGGCAGGTTTACGAAAATTTTATCAA
>JAPOOP010000508.1 GCA_026713385.1 Candidatus Poribacteria bacterium
AAGCGTTATAAAAGGGAGACGTACATCCTATCCCTATATATATTATTTCTTTAGGACTTACGCAAAATGACCAAATTTCACCTATTTTCACAGGATTCGGTGTCCCTTCCCAGTAACGGGTGGGAACCCTGGTTAGAAACCGCACCTACCGGGGCAGTGCGTAAGTCCTATTCTTATAATATTATACATCAACACTGCCAAAAGTCAAATCTTTTTTCAACGTTTCGGTCCTTTCCAAATCAGACGTTTCCAATCCATAAAATTTGACGATAACACGTCTGTGTGAGAAGTCAATTGAGGATAGCAATCAGGAAAGCCTCCCTACAAAAGAACTGAATAACTTTGGAAGTCATATTGATTAGACATGCAGAATTTCACTAAATGTGGTATAATAAAAGAAAGTTTGAGATAACCACGGAGGTTATATTTTCCACTGTGTATACCATGGATTATCTATGTAGATGGCTATCAATTCTACTTCTCCTTTGCTTGAGTGCTGGTGGACATGCCGAAACCGAAGAGCTACGGGTGGAGGCATCCCGCACCTACCAGAGCATCGAAATCGACGGGGAACTTTCAGAGTCCGATTGGCAGAAAGCAACGCCTATCCGTCAATTTACGCAATTTGAACCCGATGCAGGCGAACCGCTGACCGAATCCACAGAGGTTCGGATCCTTTACGATGACAAACACATCTATTTCGGTTTCGTCTGCAGTGAACCGGAACGTTCCAAGATTATTGCCAATAAGATGCGCCGTGATGCCATGATGTGGGACCAAGACAACGTCTTTGTGCTGTTGGATACTTATAACGACAGGCGTAGTGGTTTCTTCTTCCGTGTCAATCCGTTGGGTGCGCGGGAAGATGTCGCGCTCATGGACAGTGGCGACAGTCGAAATGAGAATTGGAATGCAGTCTGGGACGCTCGCGCAAAAATTAACGGCGATAATTGGACGACAGAGATCGCGATTCCCTTCAGTCAACTCCGGTTTAAAAAGGAAGATACACTGACCTGGGGTTTGAACCTCGGACGCACCGTCCGGAAAAATCAGGAGGAAGGCACCTGGTCTCCAGTGCCACCCGCCTATACGTTCTTAGCACGCTATCGGACGACGGACTTAGGGACGCTCACGGGTTTATCTGGGATCTCACAACGCCGAAATATTGAGTTTCTGCCGTATCTTCTTCCTGGCGTTGCCCGGACAGAGGAAGAAGGGACAGTTGGCGTGCTCGATTTAGGGGCGGACATGAAGGTAAGTGTCACCTCAAATCTGACAGCCGATTTGACCGTCAATACGGATTTCGCACAGGTCGAGGCGGACCAAGAACAAGCGAATTTGACACGGTTCAGCCTCTTTTTCCCAGAGAAACGTCAATTTTTCTTAGAGGGCGCGGGATTATTCGATTTCGGTATCCCACGCACGAGTTTCAACGCCCCGCCACCGCTTCTGCTTTTCTACAGTCGCCGCATCGGTATTGAAGAAGGACACGCTGTCCCGATCCTGGCGGGTGGAAAAATTACGGGTAAAGTGGGAGGCTTCGGTGTCGGGTTGCTGAACGTTCTCACAGATAAGTATGCAGCAGACGCTACGGAACATTTGGATGCGATTGATGCTGATAGGAGGAACTACTCTGTCCTGCGTATCAAGCGCGATCTCTTCACAGGGTCGAGCCTCGGTGTGATTGGAATTAATAAGCAAGGTCTCGATGCACACAACAGCGCGACTGGCGTTGATTTTATCTATCGTCCCACGGGCGAGATGAATTTCCGAGGACTCTGGGCACGCACGTTTGAATCGCGCGAACTCAGCAGGCAAACTCCATCGGGAAACAGTGCTTTACCAAGCGAAAATCCAAACGCGTTTTACCTCGGCGGCAATTGGCAGAGCGAAGTCGCACGCGTGAACGCCTCCTATACAGACATCGGTGATAATTTCAACCCCGAATCCGGCTATGTGTATCGGACAGGTAGCCGATGGTTTCGTGGCGAATTGCGAGCGACGCCTTATCTCCATTGGTATGGGCTCCGGCGGTTGTGGGCTGGACCGGAGATTGATGTCATCCTTAATTCAGATAATGAATTAGAGACACGCACCTTTATCTGGAGCACGTGGCTTGAATTGGAAACGAACGGTTGGGGGGGGCTCCGAATCCACCGAAACTTTGAGAACCTTACCGAGGACTTTGAGATTCGAGAAGGGATTATCATTCCGAGAGGTAAATACAGTTACAATAACTATAACCTCATGCTCAACGCTGAAGGCAAGGTCTTCAACGGACGTTTCGGGTTCAATGTCGGAGATTTCTACAACGGCACCCGACGGGGATTTGACCTCCGTCTCGATCTTCGTTTCGGTGGACGCTTCAGTTTGGAACCGAGATACGAGTTTAATCGCGTCACGTTGCCACAGCAGGGATTGCCTGACAAAACAACATCCTTTGATACAAACATCTTTGGTGGACGTGTTGTCTATTCGTTTTCCACTGATCTCTTTACCAAAGTTTACGTTCAATGGAACAGTGATCGGAATCTGGTTACCACGAATTTCTTAGTCAATTACATCTACCGACCGGGTAGCGATTTCTATTTCGTTTTCAATCAGACGTATGGAACCGATAGTATAACATCAGGATTACTGGATACCACCTTGGTTGGCAAGGTAACCTATTGGTGGAATCCGTAATGGCTGTCAGCGGTCAGCTATCAGCAGTCAGAAAGCTACAAGATTCGCAGTACTCGGCTACAGGAAGGTCGTAAGGATGGAAGAACGGAAAATGCCAGAATTCGGAGATTGCACTTACTGAAACAGGAGCAGAACTTACGCAATGCGCAATAATGCACGTCGCATTTGGGCGAGTACGCCGCAGAATTGCGCGACTACGAACCAAAGGTGGTACGAAAATAAGCAAACTGTGTAAGTCCTACATTAGAAAACCGTAGTCCGTAACGTAGTGGAGGACGGATGTTTTGGAAGACATGTCAAGTTCAAACCCACGTCGTTACTCCGCAAGGAAAATTAAAAAAATGAAGATTGTTGATGTGAAAACATATCTCGTTGATGTGCCGCCGCCACACTGGGGTGGAAGGCGTTGGATTTTCGTCAAACTGATAACCGATGATGGCATCGAAGGTGTAGGTGAATGTACCTATCATACGCAATTGAACCATGTCGTCATCGAACTCATTAAAGACTGGGGAGAACGCTACCTGATTGGCGTAGATCCATTTCGGATTGAAAGGATCTGGTCTACCCTTTATGAGGGTCCGTGTGTGCGGCATTCAGGT
>JAPOOP010000588.1 GCA_026713385.1 Candidatus Poribacteria bacterium
CAACTCGAAGTCTTGGATATGGATAACCATTTCCGAGAGAGTTGGTATCTGTGGGTAGAACCGACCGTGCCACTGCCGTTTTACCTCCTTCGTCCGAAGACGCTTGAAGGAAACCAAGTGCCGCTGATCCTCGCACCGCATGGACATAACCATCCGCATCTCTACGCCGGCATTGCACATACAGAAGCAGAGGAAGAACACATGCTGGAAGGTGAACGCGACATCGCTCGGCAGGCAGCCGTTGAGGAAGGTTACATCGCTATTGCGCCGACAACACGAGCATTCGGCGAAACGCGCACCGACGCGGATAAGGAAGCGAATAATACGCACTCCTGCCGACACCAGTTAGTTCATAGTATACTCGTTGGACGTACCCCGATCGGCGAGCGGGTATGGGACATGTCACGCCTCATTGATTGGGCGATAGAGGACTTACCGATAGATGCCGAACGCATCGCGATTACTGGGAACTCTGGCGGTGGAACCGTCTCACTTTTCGCCGCAGCATGTGAAACCCGAATTTCAGTCGCAGTGCCGAGTTGCTATTTCTGTACGTTTGAAGGGAGCATCGGCATGATCAACCATTGCGAATGTAATTATGTGCCGGGAGTGATGCGGCTTGGGGAGATGTACGATGTCGCAGGCTTAATCGCACCGCGCCCGTTTTGTGCAATTGCGGGACGAGGGGACGGGATTTTCCCCATAGATCACGTCGAGTTCGCTTATGGACGTTTGAAAAATATCTACACAGTCGCTGGTGTTGCGGATAGGTGCGAACTCTTTATTGGAGAGGGTGGACACCGTTATTATAAAGCCGGAGCATGGCCCTTTGTGCAGCGGTATTTTTAGGAATAGCAGGATTCACTGAAATAGTAGTCGTTCAAAGTTGAGTTTATGAGGTGCTTTTTTCGTTTGTAGTAGGGAGACCATTCATTGCCCGTTCTTGACCTATAGACGTGCGATGAATGCACGTCGCATTTGGTCGAGTACGCCGCAAATCGCACTACTACGAACCTTGCCTCAAAGTCAAACTTGAAGGTCTAATAGTTCCCATAAGCATCGATTGTAGAGAAAAGAGGGATTCAATCTTCAGACTCAGCGCGACCCCTTTTTAATTGCCCATAACGTTTTCAAAATGATCTTGATGTCCAAGGCGAGAGACCAATTTTCGATGTAATACCGATCATAAGAGATCCGCTCTTCAAGGGAGGTATTTCCCCGAAAGCCGTTGATTTGTGCCCATCCGGTCATCCCCGACTTAACACGCTGTCGAGCGAGATAGTGCGGAATTGATTCACTGAATGTATCAATTAATCCAGACATCTCTGGACGGGGACCAACGAGGCTCATATCGCCCTTGAGAACGTTGAAGAATTGAGGCAATTCGTCTAAACTCCAGCGTCTCAGGAATTTTCCAAGCGGCGTTTGCCGGGGGTCGTCACTTTCTGCCCATACATGTCCAACTTTTTTTTCTGCATCGGCGCGCATGGAACGGAATTTGTAAATCTTGAACCGTTTTCCACCTCTACCGACCCGTTCTTGACGGAAAATCGCTCTGCCCGGTGAAGTGAGACGGATGGCGATCGTGATTGTTAGCATGAGCGGGCTTAACACGATCAACGCCGATGCGCTAAGGACGATGTCTATAAGACGTTTGACGATGCCGCGTCCTCCCTGCATGGGGGTCTCCCTGAGTTGTAGTGCCGGTATACCGTCAAAAAAGGTAATAGTGTTCCTGCTGTCCCTGATAAATTCGGAGAGTTCGGGCAGGACATTGATTTGGACTGGCACGCCTTCGCACGCGTGAAGAATCTTCAGGATCGTGTTATTCGGCACCGTCGGTGATACGATGAAAAGCGTATCAAGCCGATGTTTTTGAACCAATTCAAGGATGTCTTGGCTTTTCCCAAGAGACTGCACTTGGTTTTCGGTTAAGTGGTTGTGGGAGGGGTTTGTAACCCCGATTTCGTTCTTGCTGACTGCTGACTGCTGACTGCTGTCTCATTGATTATCCCTACCACTTCGTAACCACTATCCGATTTCGCATTCAGGACGTTGATGAACTTTTCGACGCGGGCATCATAGTTTCCGACGATTGCCAGTCGGTTTACGCCGACCCCTTGGGCGTGAATTGATTGTCGAAAACGATGAAGAACCAATCGACCCAAGAACAACGATACAAGACTGAAACCGGTAGCCAAGAGCATAACCCAGCGTGAGTAGGCATCGTGATGATAGATAAAAAAAAGTGCGGCTAACGTGGCGATGAGCGAGATACCAGCGGTTTTGCAGAGTGTCCAGAACGCTGAAAACGTCGCGTTGCTTTCTGGTCGATAAAGTTTTAACGCTTTCAACGTCATGAGCCAGATTAGTGCCATCAGCGGGATGAGTCGAAAATAGTCGTCAAGAGGCGGGGCGCCTCCTTTATGCAAGGCGAGAACTTTAGGGGTCCAACCCGATTCAAATCGGACCCAGTATGCTACGACGATTGCGGTGGCGACGAAACAGAAATCTAATAGAACTGTGATCGCGATAAGCAAATGATCGAGCGTTTTATTGTTCATTGTTTGGTGTAGGATGCAGCTTGCAAGCCCATATTGAAGCATGGACTGCGCTCAATGTACCTCTCGTGTTATTTTTCGTATCAGATCCTGTTCTGAGGTGCGCTTTGAAGTCTTATCAATGGCACTTCAGCAACCGTGTTAAGTATATCAAATCTGTCCCGTGCTTGCAAATTAAATTGGTGAAGATAATGTCTGCTGCAGGGGCGGTGTGAAAGTTGAGATGCCTGGAAATCTTGCTGATAAATTACGGACAATATGCTATGCTACCGCTATAGTCTTTTGTAGAGCAAATTTCAGTTTGCGAAGTTACGTCGAAATGGAGGGAGAAACGTAATGGCAAATCAACTGAGAGTCGGGATTGTTGGGGCACACCGTGGGAGTTCTTATTTTCAACCGTTTCAGGCGATAGCAGAAACAACCGTTACAGCGGTTTGTGACATCAATGAAGAGACACTCCAAAACGTTGCTGAACGATTTGATATTCCGCAACAGTTTACAGATTACCAAGCAATGCTGGACGCTGTCGATCTTGTCGTCCTCGCTACACCTGAAAATTTACACGTACCGCAAGCGATCGAGGCATTGGAAGCGGGGAAACACGTCATCAGTGAGGTGACCGCGGCTGTCAAATTGGAAGAATGTTACGACTTAGTTCGGGCAGTCCGGAAAGCATCTGCCAAATACACGATGGCTGAAAACACGTGCTACGCCAAGCCGAATGTGCTGATCCGTAGTATGGTAGAGGCGGGCATGTTCGGTGATGTCTATTTCGGAGAAGGCGAATATCTCCACAACATCAAGTCGCTTCATCATGACGAGAGTGGTAATCCGACGTGGCGTTACTACTGGCAGGTCGGCATAAATCGGTGCAACTATGCGACGCATAGCCTCGGTCCAGTGCTTCAGTGGTTTGATGGACGCGTTGTGAGTGTCTGTTCTCTCGGCACCGGTGTTAACACCGATCCTGAGCACGCCATGGAAGATACCGTTATGATGATGTGTAAAACGGATTGTGGGGGGTTAATCAAGATCCGAATTGACATGCTCTCAAATCGTCCTGCGAATTCGTATTTCAGTTTGCAAGGAACAAAGGGATGCTATGAGAGTTCACGGGGGTTCAACGCGGCACCGAAAATTTGGTTGAGTGAGTTCGGCATAAGCGAACAGTGGAGACCGCTCTCCCAACTTGAAGATTTACTGCCCGAACGGTGGAAAAATCCGCCTGCTGAGGCTGAAAATGCCGGTGATCTCGGTGAGTATTTTAAAGTTCGAGACTTTGTAGATAGCGTCCTCGCCGACACGCCGCCACCGATGGATGTCTATACGGCGATGGATTACACTGTGCCGGGCTTGGTATCGGAACAATCCATTGTGAACGGTGGGGCACCGATGGAGGTCCCAGATTTTCGGAAAATTGATTTTTAATTTTACCTTAATCTATCTAACGCTTTGCGAATCGTTAATACTCTTCTTCTACGGGTGAATAAACGAGCCCACAACTACTACAGCGGTAGCCGCTCTCTGTTTGGGATTCCACAAGAGGGAAGAGCATGCCACAGCAGATAGGGCAAGGTTCATCAATTTCCATTTCGGCTTGTTCTATTTCGCCAGAGCGGTTTTCAAATTCAACAATCATACTTGTTCTCCTCTTAATCAGCAACCGTAACGCGCGTATAGATGTCCCGCAAGGATATCTCGCATCCAATTGAAATGAGTGGCAGTACATCTTCAGGGGCACAGAATTCGGTGTGTTTCCACTGTTGACCTTGCCGCCAATAATGTTCAACGCAGAACTTGTGTTGTGAAACAAGAAGGTAGTCTTGCAACGACGCAAGTTGCCTATAATGTGCGAATTTCTCCCCTCGGTCAAAGGCTGCAGTAGACGGGGAAAGCACCTCTACGATAACAATCGGGTTCAGCAGTGTGTCGAAAACATCATCCGCAAACCGAGACTCACCGCAGGCAACAACGACATCTGGATAAAAGTAGGCGATTGGGCTCGGCTGCACGCGCATATCACTGGAATGGATTTCACAATCTGATGCCACTAATTGGTTGTAAAGTCTATTAAATATGTTTCCTGTGATAAGACTATGCGCCCGACTCGCCCCGGACATTGCAAATATCTGCCCGCTGAGGTATTCACTTTTGTGCAATGCCTTTCGTTCTTGGGTGATGTACTCCTCTGGCGTGAAGAGGGTTTGTGCCGGAAGAGATGCCATACGTCTTTCCTTAAAAAAAGTAGTGTTAGCAAGTAGGATACCACATTCTTAGGCAAAAATCAATCTTTTTTTCGCGCCAAGAGGGTCATTTATGGTAGAGTTTAAAATTAATGATACACGCTGCATAGGTGTACTTAGGAAGCTTTTAATATCTCTGTAAGGTTGGATCAATCTCGGCTGTCCACTGGTCGATACCACCGGTAAGATTTTTGGTATCGCGAAACCCGTTTTGGTGTAGATAGGCGGTCGCGTAGAGACTCCGTGTTCCATGGTGGCAATAGACGACAATTTCTTGGTCTGATGGAAGACTATCGATGTGGTGTGGTAATGTGTTAAGCGGTATGAGTTGCGCACCTTCAAGGTGCACAATGTCATATTCGCTCGGTTCGCGGACATCTAATAAAAACATGGATTCGTTTTCGTCCAGTTTCTCTTTCAGTTCACGCGGTGAAATTTCAGGAAGGGACGGCATGGTCTGCATTGCTCAGTTTTCTTCCTCCGTTTGAATAAGTGACTTCTCATAAAGGGGTGCACATTCTGGACATGGACACGTCTCACGCAGGACTTCAAATGGGTAGATACCGGTATCGTGTCCATCGTTCCAACTAAATTGAAGCGCGTAACGACCAACTAACTGGATGTCAAGGGGCTGAATATCATCTGAAACCTCAATGAGGGTTATATCTCCGTCGCCTTGTGGGGCAAAGAGGGAGTGGACATCCCTGCCTTTGTGCCGGATAATAGCACATTCAGCGCACGGACACATCTGTCGGAGATAGACGTACGGATACCAACTGACATGTCTGTCCTTCCACTCTACCTGAAAGGCGTTGGGATGTTTCTTGAGGAATTTCGGTTGTTTCGCGAACTTGTTCATGATGCAGATCCCGGCACACGGCGGGAGAAAAGCGCGTGTGGCTTTTCTAAAGACCCTACTACTTTTAAAAGAGACCGAGTTCATCCTTTGCGTCGTCGCTCATCATTTCCATGCTCCAAGGCGGGCTCCAGACGACATTAACATTGACTTCCTCAACACCGTCCATTTGCTGTGTGACCTGCTGTGCGCCGTTGATAATCTGTCCACCAGCGGGACATCCCATACTCGTTAAGGTCATTGTAATATCTACAGTCGTGTCGTTGATGTCAACACCATAGATAAGTCCCATATCGACGATATTGATCCCAATTTCTGGGTCAATAATTTGCTTGATGCTCTCTAATACGGTTTCTTCGGATACCATTGAAATTTCCTCCTATGAGGTCCGGATGATTAATTAGTCAATGCTGACCAGAATATCATCCTCCTCAATTTTGACAGCGTAACAATCAACAGCTTCGACAGCGGGCATACAGAGCGGTTTTCCTGTTTTCACACAAAAACGTGCACCGTGCCGAGGGCATTCTATCTCCTCACCAGTGAACCAACCTTCCTCCAACGGACCACCATCGTGTGTGCAAACGTCCTCCATCGCGTAGAACTCTCCATCAACATTGAAGAGTAGCACGGGAACGAAGTCAACTTCGACTAATTGTTTCGTGCCGGGTGGCACTTCACTCACTTTCGCAACTTTATAGAATTCTGCCATATTTACGTTTTCTTCTTTCTTCGCCCAGTCAACCTTTAAACTGTAGGTTTGGACGTATGTTGAAAAACCATGTTTTAACTCATAGTATAAGCCCGAACATGTGGACCTACAGTCAAAAAAATCACTGTTTTGTCTTCTTTGTCCTCGCAGAAACAATAATAGCATTCTTTCATAGATCGGCATTCTTCGCAGATAACAAAAATGATACGAAAATTTCTATCTATCCGAGAACTACGGCAACCGCGTAAGTCTAATCCACCAGAAACCCGCCCGAGACGTTCTGTGCGGTCATAGGGATCTGCCAAAATCTGTTCAACTTTTCGCTGGATACGTTGTCGCAAACTTGAGTAACGGGCAAGATTGCGGACAAATCGGTCTTCATAAAATGCTTGATACATAAAACGCTTGGTGCTTATACATCCCAAATTTTCTCGTGTGTGTGAAACCTTAACTGACCGGATTTTTTACGTTCAAGAATATCCTCCATATCCTCATAAAGCGGAGATTCCTTATCAAGGTGAAAAATTCCGAGTTCTTGTGCCGCAAATTCCACCAATTCTTCACGCACTACTTTGCGAATAAGGCTTTCTAACTGTTGAACACTAAGTGTGACTTTAGTTTCTGGTGTTGTTAGATTGTCGCTCATTGGGTTGCTTCTCCTTATTCATCCTCTTCGCCGGGCCAGCATGTGATACCGTAGGCACCAGCTTTGAGAACCTTGAGAGCCAATAATGCGCATTTAAGACGGACAGGACCCAAAGGAATTCCGATCATATCTAAAATGTCGTCCCGCGAGAGTTTCTTGACTTCGGTAAGACTTTTACCTTCAATCTCTTCAGTTAACATAGAAGCAGCCGCTTGACTAATGGTACAACCGTGTCCGGAAAAACGAACCTCTGTAATAAGGTCGTCCTCAACAAGAAGGTCGATACGGATCCGATCCCCACAAAGTGGGTTGTCTTCTTCATGGGAAATATGAGGATTCGGCAATGTTCCATAGTTGCTCGGATTTTCGTAATGATCAAGCAGGTCTTCCTGATATGCGTTCATCCTACTCTCCTTCTCTGACTTCGCGTCATCAAGTCCTGTGTTCTGCACAACCCTTCATATAACCGGTCCACGTCTTCAATTGTGTTATAAAGGTAAAAACTCGCACGGGCGGTGGCGATAACATCCAATCTCTTCATGAGCGGTTGTGCACAGTGGTGTCCTGCGCGAATAGCGATACTATGCGTATCCAAAATGCCAGCCACGTCATGCGGATGGATACCTTCCATATTAAAGGAGATGACACCCGCTTTTTGATGCGGTGAAGAGGGTCCATAGAGGGTGATACCTTCGATTTCTTGTAAGCGATTATGTGCGTATTTTAAGAGTTCTTGTTCGTGAACCTGAAGTGCTGCTAAATTTGCTTGTGTAATATAGTCGACTGCGTGCCCAAGTCCGATCGCTTCGGCAATACTTGGGGTGCCCGCCTCGAATTTGGCCGGGAGTTCAGCATAACTTGATACGTCGCGTTCGACGCTCCGAATCATTGAACCGCCACCGAGGAAAGGGGGCATCTCCTCAAGGAGTTCCAATTTACCGTATAGGACACCGATACCAGTCGGACCACACATTTTATGTCCAGAGAACGCGAGGAAATCGCAATCCAACTGCTGGACGTCGACCTGAAAATGCGGCACCGATTGCGCGGCATCGACGATTACTTTAGCACCAACAGCGTGTGCAGCCGTGATGACGGACTGGATTGGATTGATTGTTCCGAGTACGTTAGAAACGTGTCCTATGGCGACAAGTTTCGTTTTTTCAGTGAGGAGGTCATGAAAGTGTGTGAAGTCGAGCAACCCTTCGTCGGTTATCTCTATGAATCGGAGCACTGCGCCAGTACGCTGTGCCAGTAACTGCCAAGGCACAAGGTTGCTATGGTGTTCCATGACGGTGAGGACAATTTCGTCACCTTCTTGGATGTTCGTACTGCCCCAACTGTAAGCGATGAGGTTAATGGATTCCGTCGTGTTCCGTGTAAAGATAATCTGTCGTGTCCGCGGGGCGTTAACTAACTGTGCGACCTTCTCACGAGCGCGTTCATACTGTGCCGTTGCTTCTTCTGAAATACGATAGATACCGCGATGGATATTAGAACGATACGTATTGTAATAGGCATCCATCGCTTCAACGACCGGGCGCGGTGTTTGCGTCGACGAGGCATTATCGAGAAAAGCCAACGGTGGAGTTGTCGCGAAGATCGGAAAATCTTTGCGGATTCTTTCTACATCAAGGGGGCGAAAGTGCGGGGTGTGCATTGTATTTGTCATCCTATGCAGTAGGCGCGCCCTTCAGAACGCGCCCACCTTGGAGACTCGCGAGATGAAACTATCTGCTTGGGAAACCGATATTGACAGCCGCAGGTCCATGGTCTTCACATGCCTGATCGGTTGGGACATCGGTTTCGGCATCATTGGATCGGACAATCCCTTCAGAAACCAAATACTCTTCCACCTCATCGCCGCTGACGTCGGCAAGCACTATATCGTCAATCTGGACACACGGTTGATAAGGTTGCCGCGTCTTCTGAACCATTTCACGATAGTTGTTTTCATTGTTAATGATGTCTCTATCTTCATAATCCAAACCGTATTTGGCGAAGATGGCACGGACACCGTTGCTCCACCCACAGACGGGCTTCATGTAAGCGATAATTTTGGGTTGACTCATTTGAGCTGCTCCTTTTTATGGGTTGTCAGTCGTCAGTGTTCAGTTGTCAGTAAACACTCCACTTAACTGATAGCTGATGACTGCTGATAACTGATAACTAATAACTATTAAGCAAGTTTGCGCGTAACGGATGTACTTAACTCTTCACGAACTGATTCCAATGGAATACGTTCCATGACAGGGGCAAAAAACCCGTCAACAATAATTTTTTCTGCTTGTGCGTAAGGCACCCCACGACTCATTAGGTAAAAAACCTGTTCGGCATCAATCTTCCCGGCGGTTGCACCGTGTGTACAACGCACCTCGTGTGCTTGAATTTCCAATCCGGGCAGCGTATCCGCATGCGCACGTTCGCTGAGCAGTAAGTTGTCGTTTTTCTGGTACGCATCGGTGTGGTTCGCCGACGGATAAACGTAGATGTTCCCACCCCACGCTGTCTGTGACCTATCTTTCAGGACTGCCCGATAGAGCAGATCGCTGTGGGTGTGTGGTGAGATGTGTTCTTGGGCAGTACTGATATCCAAGTGTTGCCGGGTATCGGTGAAAGCCAATCCCAACATTTGAGCGGTACATCCGGCACCTTCCAAGACAACAGCCTGGTTTATCTTGCTCAATCTACTACCAAACGAGGCGGTTACCCAACAGAGTTGAGCATCTCTGGCAACCATAGCGCGATGCGATGCGATGTTCCAAACCTGGCGATTCCACTGTTGAACTTGCACGTAAGTCACGTTCGCATTCTGTTCGGCAAAAATTTCTACGGCTCCACTATGCAAACCCGAGGCATCTGGATTGGTAGATGAATTGTCCTCTAAGACCGTAACTTCGCTACCTTCTTCAGCGATGATGAGTGTATGCGATAGGTCGGCTTGTTCCGCATCGGACATCTTGATATAAACCTGCAGCGGTTCTTCAACGCTTACACCTTTAGGGACGTGCAGGACGTAACCGCCCTGCCAGAAAGCACCGTGAAGTGCGTCAAACTTGTTGTACTTGGCAAAGTTCCCACTTTTTAACGCCGTCTCCAAAGTTACCGCCTTGCTCATAAAGTAGGTACGAAGCAATTCCGGTTGCTCTTGGAGTGCGGTGTGGAGGTCTGCGAAGTATATACCTTTTTTTTTCAGCGTTTCGGTGGTGGAGGCGTATTGGCGTTGTCCATCGACTTGCACAAGCACGCCTGCTGCTTCCTCGTCGTTGTAATCTAAATTTTCGGCGGATAGTTTACCATTCGTTGGGGCATTTGGATGATATTTTTCGAGTGCAAAGCCGCGGAGATGTCGCCGGGCGCGTCTCCAATAATCTTGGGTACGCATATCGACGGTGCGTCGCCATACATCATCGTTGGTGGTATGCGGCATTGGCAAGGATTCGTAGAGTGCGTAAGCCTCCAACCGTTTCTCACGCATCCATTTTGGCTCAGTTGCTGCTATTTTTTGAAGAAATTCTTTTGAAAAATGGCCCTTTTGCAATTTTTTTATCCTTGTAATAGCCATCAGCTATCGGTTTCCATCAGCAGTTCGTTGTGGGTAAAACGTTCTCACCCGTCATACGTTCTACTGATAGCCGATAGCCGATAGCCGACTGCTACTTAACCGACTGAACCTTCCATCTGAAGTTGGATGAGGCGGTTCATCTCGACAGCGTATTCCATCGGAAGTTCCTTGACGAGAGGTTCGATAAACCCATTGACAATCATAGTGGAAGCTTCTTCTTCGGAAAGCCCACGACTCATCAGGTAGAAGAGTTGCTCTTCCCCGATTTTGCTGACACGCGCCTCGTGTTCAATGTTTGTATCGTTCTCACCAATTTCAATAACCGGATAGGTGTCTGAACGGGAGTCTTTATCGAGAATCAGCGCGTCGCAGACGACGTGTGATTTGCATCCCTTCGCGCCTTTCGCAACATCGACCCACCCACGATAACTGGATCTACCGCCATCCTTACTGATGCTCTTCGAGGTTATCTGCGAGGTTGTGTGTGGTGCGCAATGATAGACTTTTGCCCCTGCGTCTTGGTGTTGTCCCTTGCTTGCAAATGCGATTGAGAGAATATCACCGCGCGCACCGGGCTCCATCATATAGACACTCGGATACTTCATCGTCAACTTGCTACCGAGGTTACCATCGACCCACTCCATTTGCGCGTCCTCATAGGCAAATGCTCGTTTCGTGACGAGATTATATACATTGTTTGCCCAGTTCTGAATCGTCGTGTAGCGTACCCGAGAACCTTTCATGCAAACAATCTCGACGACCGCGCTGTGTAAGGATTGGCTACTAAACGTCGGTGCGGTGCAACCCTCAACGTAATGGACCTGTGAACCTTCATCAGCGATGATGAGCGTGCGTTCAAACTGCCCCATGTTTTCGCTGTTGATTCGGAAATAGGCTTGCAATGGGTATTCTACCTTTACACCGGGTGGAACATAGACGAAACTTCCGCCGCTCCAGGCTGCGCTGTTGAGTGCCGCGAACTGATTATCCGCAGATGGGATAATAGTGCCGAAGTATTTCTTCACCAAGTCGGGGTACTCTTTGACAGCGGTATCGGTATCGAGGAAAATAACACCGATTTTTTCCAATTCTTCGACGATGTTATGGTAAACGACTTCTGAGTCGTACTGTGCACCGACACCTGCAAGGAATTTCCGTTCAGCTTCCGGGATACCAAGCCGATCAAAAGTGTTCTTGATGTCGTCGGGTACATCGTCCCAACTCCGCTCACTCCGATCGGAGGCTTTGACGTAATAGTAGATGTCATCAAAATCGAGTTGGGTAAGGTCGCCCCCCCATCTGGTCATCGGCTTCTGTTTGAAAATTTTATAAGCATCGAGCCGGTACTGGCGCATCCAGTCGGGTTCGCCTTTGATGTCGCACATCTGGTTGATAACCTCTTCATCCAACCCTTTTCGTGACTTGAATGTAGGTTTAACATCGTCATGGAACCCATATTGGTACTCTTGACTCATTCCAAGTTCTTTCATGGTGTTCGTTTCAGAATTTGCCATTTCACTTCTCCTATTGTGTTAGCAGGGGTGCCGCGCGCCGCTCCGAATTATTCCTCGGTAATGTCGTGTTTTTCACGAATCGGATCGTAGCCCTCTGCTTCTAACATCTGTGTGAGTTCCCATCCACCGGATTCAACAATCTGACCATCCAGCAGGATGTGCACGAACTGTGGACGGATGTAGTCCAACAACCGTGGGTAATGCGTGATAATCAGCACGCCCAACTCCGGGCCAATCAATTGACTAACACTCTCGCCCACCACTCGGATAGCATCAATATCGAGTCCGGAATCCGTCTCATCAAGGATCGCAATTTGGGGTTCAAGCATCGCGAGTTGTAGAATCTCGGCACGTTTCTTTTCGCCACCGGAAAACCCATCATTGAGATAGCGTCTTGCGAAGGAGTCGTCAATACCGAGTTGTTTCATTTTTGCGCGAAGTTCTCGACGGAATTCGCGCATCGGAATAAGTTCGTCGTTGCCGGAACCGTTCCCGTCTTTGGCGCGGACTGCGCTCACTGCGAGCCTTAGGAAATTAGCCATGCTAACCCCGGGAATCGCCGTTGGATACTGAAAAGCGAGAAAAAGTCCGAGTTTCGCGCGTTCGTTGGGTTCCAACTCCAGAATGTCGATGCCGTTAAAAATTACTTCGCCGGAATCAATATCGTAGAGAGGATGCCCCATCAAGCTATTCGCGAGGGTGCTTTTGCCGGACCCATTGGGTCCCATAAGCGCGTGAATTTCACCCTGTTTAACAGTTAAATTTAATCCTTTGATAATTGGTTTTTCTTGCACACTGATATGCAAGTCTTTAATCACCAAGTCTCTGCTCATCCGTTGTTTTTGAACTCCTTAATAATTTGTCTTCATAAAATTTGTAAGGGCGGTTCCAATATCATTTTTTCTTGTGTTGACCTCACGTCTAAAGCGCGATTTTTTAAACTCATCTATCCGTGCCGGAAACGCTTTAACCGCCGATTCTTGACATATTTCTTTCTGGTTTAATGAAGTCTGCTGCGTTAATCTTATGCCCTGCCTCTTTTTTTGCGACTGCGTCGAGAATTAACTCCGCAATCTCCTCATCTGGCACACCTTCGCGTAGCGGCGTAAGCAGATCTGTTTCCGTTAGCGAGAAGAGACAGGTCCGAAACTTTCCATCAGCAGTGAGACGCACTCGGTTACAGTTTTCACAAAACGGTTCACTCACGGAGGGTATGACGCCTACCTCGTTTCCACTGTCCGAGAAGCGATACCGTTGCGCGGTGTCGCTCTTTGCCTCACCGTTCTGGGTTACCTGTGTGAGTGGATAGACGGCGTTGATTTTTCCGATAATCTCTTTTCCGGGGATGTACATGTTACGTCCCCACACATCATCGGCATCGAGCGGCATAAATTCGATAAATCGGAGTTGGTAATCATTTTGGCGTGCGAAGGTAGCTAAATCAACAATCTCATCATCGGTAAAGCCGCGCATTGCGACAGCGTTGACTTTAATCGGGTTGAAACCGCATTCGTGCGCGGTTTTAAGCCCTTCAAGCACGCGTGAGAGCACCTTTCGACGCGTCATTTGCTCGAACTTCTCTTCATTGAGCGTATCCAGACTGACATTGATACGGCGGAGTCCAGCATCGTAAAGTGCTTGTGCTTGTTTGATAAGCCCGATGCCGTTTGTTGTCAAACTGATGTCTTTGAGCCTTTCCATCTGTGTCAATTGCCTTATAAGTGTAGGCACACCGGGACGCACAAGCGGTTCGCCGCCGGTAATACGAACTTTGTTGACACCCAACGCAACGAAAATACGGGTGAGGTGCAGAATCTCATCGAACGTCATCAGTGCCGCATCTGGCATGAAGGTCATGTCTTCTGGCATACAGTAGATGCAACGAAAGTTACATACATCTGTAACCGAAATCCTGAGATTCGTATGGATCCGTCCAAAGCGGTCGAGCATCTGTTGTTTCATATTGATTTAGGTAGGCAAATTCAAATTTATAATAGTATATCACACCCCTATGTTTTTTGCAAGTTTTTTTATAGTAAAAACTATAAAAAAGATTTCTCAGTAAAGTGAAGGGAATTAAATCGCACATTGGAAAGGCGTTTTTATATTGACACGGTTATACTTGTACTGTATAATGTCTCTATATTAAAGGTTGGAGGAAAAAGCGATGAATGAAAAAGTGTTCCACGTCGGTGGTGTTGAACTCCATGTGGATAACCGCGATATCGGAGCAGATGGCGGTCCCTCTGTACGTGTTTACGGCGAAGTGGATGATGAGAATGTTCAACTGCTCCGCTTCGACTGTTTTCGCAAGGATCCGCATTATCACTACGATCCGTCTGGCAAGAACGACCAGCGATCTCTCAATAAAGAGAGTGTACCGGATTCAGTCGCATGGACAATTGAACAATTAGAGCAAAATCTCGTGGAGATGATTCATGAAGCGGGTTACGACAGCATTGCTGGACAGGTTGACCAGGGGGCGGTGGCGAAAGTCCTACCTGAAGTAGAATCTCTTATGCGAAGTTAAAAGGAGAAAAATTGATATGAACAGATCTATCACTATAAGCGTGTTCCTGCTCACGCTGCTAATAGGCTTGAGTGCCTTTGCAGGAACCCTGCAAGATTGGGGAAAATGGAAGGATGGGGAACTCCTTCTCGAAAATCACAGTTTTGAAGAAGACTTAGCTGCTTGGGAATTGGAGGATGGAGCATGTTGTGATCGTGGTGGACTCTATACGATGGAGATTGATAAGAAAAACCCGCAACACGGGAAACAATCGCTTAAGATCGTAGGGCATAAAGCTACAGGGACCGCCTGGCATGCGAAGATTAAGCAACTTGATACCTCAATGAAGTCAGGTAATGCGTACACAGTGATTTTTTGGGCACGCTCCGAAAAGCCACGCGCGGTCAGTCTCAGTGTTCAGATGCAACACGCCCCTTGGACTTTCTACCAAGGTGGCGACATTAACTTGTTAGGTCCCGAATGGACAGAGTACCATCTTACCTACAATTCGACTGCTGATGTTGAAAGAGACATGTGGGTAGGTTTATCTATTGCCCAATCCGATACCGATTTCTGGATCGATAATTTCCGGTACTTTGAAGGTGACCCGGAAGACGATCTGAGTCGCGATACACCTTTCCCTGTTGATGCCAGAGAAAAATTAGCGACGCAGTGGGCAGAGATTAAGTCAGAGCGTTTCTAAAAACGTACGTTCGGTTTTATGAGGCGCGGTCTCCCGATCGCGCCTCCGTCTATTGCAACAACTAACTGGACTTCGGAATTTTATCTTTGTAATGCTTTGGATTTTCTATAATCACACTTCTAAACGTTAGCGATACCCGTCGCTGCCGTGCGTACTTACGCATACCAAAGTATCTCATAGTAGACATTGGCACTATCGTGTAGTAAACCATTTATCAGTCTACAATACGAAAAAGTTTCAACATTTGATTGGGTTCCTTGACTCCTAAACACCGAAAGATTCGTTTTAAGTTTTTCCCATTTGCCATACAAATTGAAACGGCGACCCCCGGATAATGATCGATGATCAGGATTTTGGTATATGAAGCACATTTTATACCCGGTGTATTCCTGTATAATCTGGATGAGTACATCAGATAGACTATTAGTATCTAATGTCGGACTCGAGAAAAAATAGCAGAAATTAAATATAATCTGGGTCCTATCATCGTTGTCAATGTAATTGTCCAATAATTTCGTCAAAGAATCGGAGTCGCGAATTAACGCAATTTTGTCAAAGAAAGGCTCTCTATA
>JAPOOP010000396.1 GCA_026713385.1 Candidatus Poribacteria bacterium
CCATCCGCACCGGGGAGCGTCACCCAGATTCGTGAGTGTGCTGGGCATCTCCTAATTTGTGCGAAGAATCGGAATATACCGGTGTTTCTCGTCGGGCATGTGACAAAGGAGGGGGCACTCGCTGGACCTCGCGTTTTAGAGCACATGGTGGATACTGTCCTCTATTTTGAAGGGGAACAGCATCACATCTACCGCATCCTGCGTGCGATTAAAAATCGATTCGGTTCTACGAACGAGATCGGAATCTTTGAGATGCAGAGCACAGGGCTTGTGGATGTGATGAACCCGTCAGAGCTCTTTTTAAGCAACAGAGAGGAAGAAGTTTCAGGATCCGTCGTGGTCTCCAGTATAGAGGGTACCCGTCCCCTGCTCATGGAAGTGCAGGCACTCGTTGTGCCTACGAATCATGGAAATCCCCGCAATACGGCAGCCGGGGTGGACCGGCATCGAATTGCCTTACTTATTGCAGTTCTCAATAAACGGGTAGGCATTAACGTTGGGGATTCGGACGTTTTTGTTAACATTACGGGTGGGTTACGCATTGATGAGCCTGGGATCGATCTCGGTGTTATGATGGCAATCTCTTCAAGTCATCGAAACCTGCCTGTGGATAGGCAGACTGTTGTGATTGGAGAGGTGGGGCTTGGCGGCGAAATTCGTCCCGTGACGCATGTCGAGAGACGAATTCGGGAAGCCGCGAAGTTAGGCTTCAGACGAGTGATCTTTCCTGAGTACAACCGGAAAGGCTTGGAAATTGACGAGAATATTGAACTGGTCGGTGTTGGCGACGTATATGACAGTCTGGGAGCTTTGCTGTAGTAGGGTTCGTAATTTATGGGGAGTGGTAAAGCCTAAATGTGAACATTGTTAAGTTGGCGTGCTTACAGAGCGCGTCCGAAATCTCGGGACAGATGCTTGCAACCGGGCATCTTGTAAGCGCGAATGAAGTCCGCGCCTGCAAGTAGTAGCACTGTTTTTTAGTTAGACTTGGAGTAGGAAAAATGATAGTTTGGGGGATTCGTCTCTTTTTTATAATCGCAGGTGTGGTAAGCTGCTATATCGTCTACAGTGCCCCAGTCGCAACGATTGTTGGATTTGTCGTTGTCCTTCTCCTTGTTGGGGCAGAAATTTGTCTACGTATACCTAACGTACGTGGTATCGTCGCAGGGCTGATAGGACTTTTTATAGGTTTATTAGTTTCTTTTGCCCTGCTATCTCTTCTTTCGCAGTTTGATGACTATCTAAAGATAGCGATTGTTCTCAGTTTGGGGTACGTGGGTATGATGAGCGGCTATCATCTCTCCACAACATTGAGTTTAAGCCAATTACTGGGGGCAAAGGGATCTACCAGACCTGGTGATTCACGTTCAGATCAAGCTGCAAGTAACTTCAAAATTTTGGACACAAGTGTTATTATTGATGGTAGAATTCTTGAAATTTGTCAAACGAAATTTATTGAAGGCACGCTTGTCATTCCAAGATTTGTTCTTAATGAGTTGCAGCATATTGCGGATTCAACGGAACCTCTTCGTAGAAATAAGGGACGGCGCGGTTTTGATATCCTTCGTGCGCTTCAGAACAATCCAGCAATTGATGTTGAGATCTCAGAGGAAGAGGTACCGCATCTGCCAGAGGTTGATGCGAAGTTGGTTCATCTCGGGCAAAAGCGAGGGGCAACGATTATCACAAACGATTTGAACCTCAACAAAGTTGCCGAATTGCAGAGTGTGAAGGTCCTCAATATCAACGAGTTGTCGAATGCCGTACGTCCTGTCGTCATTGCCGGTGAAGTGATCCAAGTGCTTCTCCTAAAGGAAGGCAAGGAGCCGAATCAGGGGGTTGGCTATCTTGATGACGGAACGATGGTAATTGTTGAAGACGGGAAACCGTACATCGGGAGTATGCTTAATGTTGAGGTTACACAGATGTTGCGGACGAGTGCAGGTCAAATGATTTTTACGCGAATTAAAGAAAATGAAATGGACGCTGATGAACAGCAAGGTATGCGCTCTTATCCCCGCAGCTGGTAGAGGAAGTCGGATGGTGCATGCGGTTAAAAAACCGTACTTAAAATTGGCACAGAAGCCGATTTTGGCGCATACGATTCAGCGGTTTGAGCAAAATAGTGCTGTGGACGCGGTTTTCGTTATTGTCGATCAAGCCGATTTCAGCGAATGTCATGCTGCTGTGTTGCATCCCTATCCCTTTACAAAGGTACAAGAACTTGTTGAGGGAGGCGAAACTCGTCAGATGTCGGTCTATAATGGGATACGCGCCCTATCGTCAGATGTTGACTTTGTAATTGTTCATGATGGGGTGCGTCCTTTTGTGACGGATGAGGTCATTTTCGCATGTCTTACCGCGGCGGACGAATATGGTGCAGCTGTTGCTGCGGTCCCAGTCAAGGATACAATCAAAGTCGCGAACGAAGACAGTTTCATTGCTGAAACACCGGCACGTGATCAGCTTTGGGCGGTGCAAACACCTCAGGTCTTTCGGAAATCTCTTTTGGAAGAGGCACATCGGGCAGCACAAGCGCGACAACTTACTGCAACTGATGATGCTTCCCTTGTTGAACAACTCGGATTTCCTGTTAAATTGGTGAAGGGAAGTTACGCGAATGTAAAGATAACGACCCCTATTGATTTACGAGTAGCTGAAATGTTGATTTCGGATGTTACGCTTTGGTAAATGGTTTTCGGTCTTCGGTTATCGGTAACTCGTGTGGCAGTTGCATTCGTTGTATCCGCTACAAACATCTCTTTAATCGACAACTATATATGAGAAAGAATGCGAGTAGGTATTGGTTACGACGTTCATCGATTGGTTTCTGATAGAAAATTGATTCTGGCGGGCGTTGAGATCTCATTTCATTTGGGATTGTTAGGACATTCGGATGCAGATGTCCTGACTCACGCAATCGTAGATGCGATTTTAGGTGCAGCTGCACTCGGTGATATCGGCACACATTTTCCTGATACGGATGATCGTTATAAAGGAATGAATAGTCTTATTTTTCTACGTGATGTGGCAGCGAAAGTGAGACAGTGTGGCTACCAGATCGAAAATATAGACAGTACAGTTATCGCACAGCGACCGAAATTGGTGCCCTACATTTCAGAGATGCGCGCCAGACTTGCCAAAACGCTTGATATTGACGTGGCACAGGTAAACGTTAAGGCTACCACTGCGGAAGAATTGGGTGTTGTCGGCGAGGGAAAAGCGATTGTCGCTCACGCGATCGCTTGCCTTTCTCGGCTATAGATGTTTTTGTTTCCTCTGTGTATTTAGAAACCGAGCCGATAACAAATTTAGCATGAAATTAACCGAAAACCTGCCCGAAACGAAGTGGAGGGGTTTTTGCTTGGGCGTTTCTTTAGTCCAGGAACTCATAGTTAGAAAAATGAAAATCTATAACTCACTGAACCGACAGTTAGAGGATTTTGTGCCACTAAACCACGAACAGGTGTCTATTTACAGTTGTGGTCCGACTGTTTACGATTACATTCACATGGGCAACGCACGCACGGCTTTAGTGACAGATATTATTCGACGCTATTTGGTATATAGAGGGTACAAAGTCAAACTGGTTCAAAATTTGACGGATATTGATGACAAGATTATCAACCGTGCGGCAGAGTTAGGTGTCAGCGCAAAGCAACTCGCACATCAAAACGGCGAAGCGTTCTTTGAAGATTCCCAACGCCTCGGTATCCATCCCGCAGATGTCCATCCAAAAGCAACCGAACACATTCCAGAGATGATAAGTTTAATTCAGACCCTGATTGATAAAGGGGCGGCTTATGTCATTGATGGAAGTGTTTATTATCGCGTGAATCAATTTGCTGAGTATGGGAAACTTTCCAATCGGAAGCCAGAGGATCTTCTCGCGGGGGCACGGGTCGAAATTGATGAACGAAAGGAGGATCCGCGGGATTTTGATATGTGGAAAGCCGCGAAGCCGGGTGAGCCTTCTTGGGATAGCCCATGGGGTAAAGGTAGACCCGGATGGCATATAGAGTGTTCTGCAATGGCAATGAAACATCTCGGTAAAACTATTGATATCCATGCAGGGGGCGAAGATTTACGGTTCCCACACCATGAAAATGAAATAGCACAGAGCGAATTAGCAACCGGGCACACCTTCGCACGTTACTGGATGCACGTTGCCTTTTTGAAAATTGATGGTAAGCGAATGGGCAAATCGGAACAGAATTTTATCCTGCTACGGGACGCTCTCGACCATTATCCTACTGAGGTAATTCGGCATTTCCTGATTTCGGCACACTATCGACACCCACTTGACTACAATCCGGAGAGTTTGGCGAAATCGGAAGGGGCGCTCAGACGTTTGAACAATTGTTTGGACGCATTGAAAAAGTACGATGGACAGGTTGATGCCAACGAAACAGGGGTTTCGCCACTTCAAGAGGCGGTCGAAACGATGAAATCGCGGTTTACCGATGCGATGGATACAGACTTTAACACCGCGCAGGCACTCGGTGCTATTTTCACGCTCGTCAGTGAAGTCAACAGATCGTTCACCACTTCTAATGGAGCAGATGCTCCGGTTTTCGCACAAGCATATCAGGCGTTGACTGAAACCTGTGAAGTGCTCGGAATTTACAATATGGATGCCCAGGATGGCAACGACGTGGAGCAACGCGATCAGCTCATTGCGCTATTGTTAGACATCCGACAGGAGGCGCGCAGTCGCAAAGATTGGGATACATCCGATAAAATTCGGGACAGTCTTAAAGAACTCAACATTGAAATTCAGGACACCCGCGATGGAGCTACTTGGAAAATTATATCGTAACCAAGGGGAATGGCGGTCAGCAATCAGCGGTTAGCATTAGCAAGGTAGCCGTGTGGCAGTAGAAAACGATAGCGACCGCCACAACGGTCTACGGAAGGTTTCCGACAACCGACGGTTCTCACTGCGAAACAGGTTCCCGACAACCATTCCTACTGACGGCTGACGGCTGGCGGCTGACAGCCATTCCTAAGGAGTAAAAGATGATTTATCGATTCACTGCATTCTTTTCACTGTTCTGCTTTACTGTTATTTTGGCAGGGTGTGCAGCACTCTTCTCGGAACAGGAGTGGAGCGAAAATTATGCCCTCATGGAAGGCGTACAAGCGACAAGTCCACAGGTGATTGATGGCAAGTTGAACACTATCGGTGAAACTACCTTCCCCGCGGGCTCGCAGGGATTCATTGGTGCCAACCCCGCTTCACAGGTAGTGATTACATTGCCGGAAAAAAAGACTATCCGGCGGATTATCATACATTCGGACAATTTAAGTGAGTTTGATATTTATGCCGATAAAGGCAGTATCGCGGTTGATGCGGACTGGCAGTTAATTAAGGACGTAAGGAGTGTCAAAGAGAATCCGATTAAGATTGCACTGCTGATTCCGTTTCCCACAGATCGAATTCGGTTGCGCGTTTTAGGCACGAAAGATGACGCACTCTTGAGCCGACAGGAACGAGCACGTTCTGGCGGCAGAGGGTGGAATATCGGAAGCCGGCGTGCTGTTGGAAAAATTCGAGAGATTGAACTTTACGGTTATAAAACCGCTGAACAGGTGGAAGAGGAACAGGCGACCGATAAGCGGGAAAAAGAACTTGATGATTTACTTGACTTACAGTAACATGAAAGCAGATATCAAGGCGGCTGTTTCTATAATGCCGTCTCAATTTCATACGATAGGGAGCGGCATCTGTGCCGTTTCAAGGAAACAAGGAGGCAATACATGCGTTTTGGATTATTGATACTGACCCTCTGTGTGGTGATTGGGATGTCCGGCTGTATTCTTGCATCGAATCCACCCATTAACTTGAGTAAGAACATCGCACTTGATGCGACAAGTGAGGATACGAAATTCCATGACGACAATATCCACACCGTCGGGGAAACCGGTCCTATTCTCGAAGATGAAAAGGATGTAAGATCCCAACAAGAGTCTGATAAGTTCACCGAAGCCGTTCTCAAATGGCGACAACCGCAAACAATTCAACAGGTTGTGGTGAAAGCCGAGCCGGGTCAAATGGAATTCTTCTCTGTTCAGTACATGGATGAAGAGGGAAAATGGGTTACGATGAAAGAAGTCAGGGACAACATGCGGCCTATGTACCGATTCACCTTGAACAATCCGATTGTGACAACGAAGTTTCGTCTCAAGGTGCCACGCCGTTGGGATTCGCGGCGGGTCGGCGGGCAGAAACGCTCAACCCGTGGTGAAACGGGGGCACCCAGCGCACAGGAATATAAAAAGATTCAGGAAATCGAACTCTATTACGCGCTCCCACCGGATCCGATGGAAGCAGGAACGGCCGAACAGTAGTCGCCTTTTTTGATTAGAGCATTTTGTGAATGGGTCTTTCTTCTACTGACGCGCTTACGAAGTGCTCTTATCGGTGAAGCCTCAATCATATAATACATCGCGCATGGCGGGAGATATGCTGTCTAACGAGACAATCAGTCTAATTCATTTAAATCTTATTCAGGGTATAGGACTCAAAACTGTTCAAGTCTTACGGGACGTTTTTGGGAGCACTGAGCGGGCACTTCAAGCAACACCGGACGAACTCAGAAAAGTAGACCTGCTTTCCCCGACGGTATGTGACCTCTTGATTCACAAGCCCGTTTTGTATCCAATAGAACGTGAGCTTGAATTGATAGACAAATATGGGTGTCAGGTTATAACGCTCTATGATGCCGCATATCCGCCTCACTTGAAGGAGATTGACACACCGCCATTTGTGCTGTATGTAAAAGGGAAACTCACGCCTGAGGACGCGCTTAGCATTTCCCTCGTCGGTTCTCGAAACGCGAAAGATTACGGGCGAAAGGTGGGTTACCGCTTGAGTTACCAACTCGCACAGCGGGGCGTAACAGTCATTAGCGGCTTAGCGAGGGGCATTGATACCTCCGCACATCGTGGCGCCCTTGAAGCAGGTGGCAGAACAATTGCCGTAATGGGGAACGGGTTGAGTGTCGTTTATCCCGCGACGAATAGCACCCTCGCTGAGAAAATTGAAGCAGCCGGTGCATTGATTTCCGAATTTCCAATGGCAGCCAAACCGAAGCCGAGGAACTTTCCACGTCGTAACCGTATCATTAGCGGGTTGACGCTTGGAACTGTTGTCGTTGAGGCATCAAACCGTAGTGGAGCGTTGATTACCGCCCGTCTCGCTGCTGAACAGAACAGAGAAGTATTCGCAGTACCGGGTGAGATTTTTTCTGAACTCTCAGCGGGTACCCACAAATTAATTAA
>JAPOOP010000367.1 GCA_026713385.1 Candidatus Poribacteria bacterium
AGAAGCATATCTATAAACTCTTCACTCGCAAAGTCAAATCTCATAACGCTACTCGCTTGTGACGGATCCCTCCGTTCCGGCATCTCTATTTTCCGTCCCACCTTCAGTCGTCTCTGAGGTCTTAAGCATGTAGACCTCCTCCAAAAATCGGCTGTAGCTAATAGAACCACGTCCGCCCATTTTTTCAACAATCGGACTGGCGATGGTGCGTGCGAGTTCCGATCGACGGTGTCCGGGAAGCATTGCCCGACGCGCAAGATATTCACGTATCACCCGTATTTCTGCTTCTGTCACTAACGCCGGTTGTATCCAAGCAGTATAGATAAGTTCTCGTGGTGGAATGCTGATAGATCGGTTCCCTACTTGTGAACCGCCGGTCGGTTTCAACTCCGTGCGCGCTGTTTTAATAACAAGTGTCCCCGCTGCGAGGTCCCCTAATCGCTGCCAATTTCTGTTTAACATCATACACAGCAAACCCACGCCATAAAAGAACGGGAGAAAATCGACAACCCGCACCAGATTCCGGATTGCAGCATCTGCGAAACCGATCGGATAGCCTCCCTCCTTGATAACACGCAAACCGAGAGCGAGTTTTCCAAAGGTTTGACCGTTTGTGGTCGCCTCAAACACCATATAGTAGCCCCAGAATATCGCGAAGACAAGGATGCCACCCAACGCGCCGAGCCAATTGCCGACAACGTCTCCAAGTTCAGAGATAAATCGCCTGTTGACGTAATATCCGACCAGTGAAATCAGCGTAAGCAATGCAGTATCAATGAGTGCCGCATAGAAACGGGAGCCGATGCCTGCTTGCTGAAAGTTTATATCAATCTGTTCAGGTGTTTCCACGGATACTTGTTCATTCATTTGTAGAAGTGTGGGACCTTTCTCAGTAAAATAGGTTGATTTTCGATACGGATCGGTGTTTAATTATAAATATGACCGTCACAGAATTCATTTCCAAAAAACAGAAGAGCTGGAACGAGCTGGAAGCATTACTCAACCGTTCACGCGGTGCAAGTGCGGGTCAACTCAATCGGCTCGGGTATCTATACCGGCGCGTCACGTCCGATTTAGCGGTTGCCCGACGTGATTTCCCACAAGATCCGTGCGTCTCATACCTCAACGCCCTCGCTTCACGCGCACACGCCGCGGTCTACCAGACCTCGCCTTTTAAACGTGGCACACTCCGTCAGTTTCTTCTCTTCGGTTTCCCGAAAGTATTTCGAGAGAACCTCAATTTCATCGGAGCCGCGTTCTTGATGTTCACCCTCTCATTTGCAGCTGCCTATTGGATCGCCTTGAGCACCCCCGAGCTTGCGGAGCAAATCGTCCCTGAACGTTTCGTGTCTCACATCAAAGCGTTAGAGGACGGTGCGTGGAACAATACTGCAGCAGAAAATCGAAACCTATTTGCCTCTTTTGTGATGACGAACAACATCCGGGTCGCGTTTCTTTCCTTCGCTGGCGGCATCATATTCATGATCGGCAGCGTCTACATTTTAGTTCTCAACGGTATTGTCATCGGGGCAATCGCAGGTCTGTGCCATGCCAACGGAGTTGCGCTCGCCCTCTGGTCGTTTGTATCGCCACACGGCTACATCGAACTCACAACGATTTTCATTGCTGATGGTGCTGGGCTAAAGTTAGGATACGCACTCATCGCCCCATCGTTTTTTCCTCGGAAACGAGCCTTGACGGATGCCGCGAGAACCGCCATTCAACTGCTCGGTGGATGCGTTGCGCTGCTCATCGTTGCGGGGATTATTGAAGGTTTCGTGTCGCCTTCCAGTTTACCCCCCTCCGTCAAAATCGGATTCGGTGCTTTGACAGGGATCCTGCTGTTCACCTACCTTTTTGCAGTGAAAGCGCGTTAATCTTTTTAATTTTACCTTGCGGTTTGGTCAATAAATAGGTCCGTAGGTTGGGTTGAGCGATAGAAATAAGGAATTCTTGCAGGTATGTGCGACAACCACATTTTCGAGCAACACACCTTAGAACAAAACATAGCGAAACCCAACAATATACATGTTATCGGTGTCCGAAGATGTTGGGTTTCACTCGTGTTGTGGTGACCTTAGACTTCGCGATGTCCTTGAAGGTCTATTTTCTCCACACATTTTGAGTTAGCTCCGTTCAACCCAACCTACAGCCTAACACTCTCAGGTGTCATAAATCGCAAATCTCAAATCTGAGACTTGGCTTTCAATTCCAAATACTTATTCACGACCGCCATTGTCAACTGATGCGCAGGAACATCAATCGTGATGACCCCGCGACGACGCAGAATATCTAACGTTGCCTGTTTCTCCTGCAACAACCGCT
>JAPOOP010000589.1 GCA_026713385.1 Candidatus Poribacteria bacterium
CCCTTAGTTCTTAAAGATAAAGAAAGGAAGCAATATGGCATCACAAACTGAACTAAAATCAATGCTAAACGCACCTGTCGCCTTAGCACCGAACACCTACCTGCATTTCTACAATGGCGGGAAACTCCGTGCTGAGTTTATGGGGGAACCCGACCCGAAAGATGATTACTATTCTGAAGAATGGATATTCTCGACAAATCGGGCGGTCACTCCCGGCAGAGACAATCCACCCGACAAAGGACTCAGTCGCATCGAACTCCCAAGCGGGGAGGTCGTATTACTGAAAGCACTGCTGGACGCATATCCGGAAGAGACGCTCGGTAACGCGCACGTCGCCAAATACGGAACCGAATTAGGCGTACTTCTCAAGATTTTTGATGTTGGCGAAGGCGCGCATATCCCTATCCATTGGCATCCAAACCCCGATTTTTCGCAAAAACACCTCAATTCCCCCTTCGGCAAGAATGAGGCATGGATCCTCATCGGTACACGCCCGGGCGCGAAGGCATGGATCGGCTGGAAGGAAACGATAGACAAAGCAGAATTCCGCCGTCTGATGGAAGCACAAGATGTGCCAACACTTCGGAGTCTGATGCACGTTGTTGAACCGAAGGTTGGCGAAGTCTATTTTTTGCGGACTCCAATTGTCCATTCACTCGGTACAGGACTCTGTGTTCTCGAACCCCAAGAACCGACCGACTGGAACATCCTCGCTGAATGGGAAGGTTTTCCGTTTGAAAGAGAAGATGGACACCTCGGTCTCGGATGGGATCTCGCTGTAGATGCCGCTGAATTTGATAAATTGGAACTGGACTATCTTAACAACTACATCCGACGCGCGCCAGAACTCGTCCGGGCAGAAGGCGATAACCGAGAAGATCGAATCGTGCCAGAGGAAGCCTCGAAATTCTTTGGATGCTCACGTCTAACAGTGGATTCGACGCTAAGTATGCCAGCAGACAAAGGTTTTTATGCACTCGTGACTTTGGGTGGCGAAGGTGTGTTACGTGGAGATTTTGAAGATGTTCCGCTCAAACGCGGCAAATCCGTCTTTATCCCACGATGCTTGTCCAGTTACGTCATTGTTAGCACTGGCGATATACCGATGGAGATCATCTGTTGTTATCCGCCGAGTCTTTAAGTTATTCGGTACGCCCCGTGTGCCATAACAGTAGCACGCAATGTTAGATTTTAAACCCCCGAAGCCCAATACAACCCTGATTCAGGTTGCGAAAGGACTTGTACCGCTCGTCAACCGCTTATTTTTCAAGGGGTTAACGCTGGATATAGATGCAGAATCTATTGCTCGTCTAAAAACAGTAGATGGACATCCTACTGTATTAGCCCCAAATCATGCGGCACGTGTAGATCCTGCGGTCATGTTCTTCTTGTCCAAACGGCTTTCTCAGCAGTATTACTATATGACTGCACGCGAGACGTATGGTACAGGAAAATTTGATGGCTTACGCGGTTTTCTGATGCAACGGTTCGGGGCGTATTCCATCGTGCGTGGCACCGCGGACCGGAACGCATTTCGCACAACGCGGGAGCTCCTGTCGAAAGGCAACGCATCCCTTGTTATCTTCGCTGAAGGGGAAATTTCACGGCAGAATGATACTGTCATGCGCTTTGAAAGGGGTATTATACAACTCTGCTTCTGGGCTGTGGACGATATGGCGAAGGCGGAGATCAGCAAACCGCTTTATGTTGTTCCGATCGGGATCAAATACCATTATCCACAGGACATGTGGAGCGACATTGATGCCGCCCTCACGGAATTGGAGCGGAACATTCTCCCATCTGCGGATCGAACGCCGATTGAACGTTACGAGCGGTTACGGCGTATCGGTGTCGCAATATTCAAAACACTTGCAACTGAATATCAGTATAAAGTGGACGAGACGCTGCCACTTGATGCACACATCCAGAAGTTGAAAGAGCAAATCTTGGCTCATGCTGAACGGATCATGGGCATTCACTCCGATGCCGATGTTCTCACCAGGGTGCGAGCGTTGAAAAATTTAGTCGATGCTGAAGTCTATAAAGACATTGAGCAGATGACGGAGTACGAACGGAAGATACATGAAGAACTGCTCCAGAAATTCCAACGGTTCTATCCTGACTTGGAGCGGTTAATTAATTTTATAGCGATTTCGGATGGATATGTCGCGGAAGAACGCTCACCAGAGCGGTTTCTTGAAGTAATTATTCGTCTGGAGAGAGAAGTCTTTGGTGCGTCAAAAATTCGGGGACCACGGGTCGCATCCGTCCGTGTCGGTGAACCCAAAAATCTCCGAGAATGTTACGATACCTACAAGGTAGAAAAAAGGGAAACGGTGGAGCAGATAACCCTGGAACTTGAAACAGCAGTTCGGACGTTAGTCAAGGGTGTATCATGATTGCGTTTTACCTGAGAAACGCAGTGAGTAACCGTAGAGGTACATCCTCTATTGAACGAAACTAAGAACACGAAAGAGCGTTGGTAATACACGTCTTAAAATTAGCATAAGGTGGTAGTCTGCAACAACGGCGCAGACGGTGGGTACCAAAAGAACGACACCTGCAAAACCATATTATTTAACGCTTCGCGAATTATTAAAAAAGGAGAAAAACATGGCAAAAAAATTGTCGATTGGAAGTTGGGCGTACGCATTTGGTCCCTATGAAGATAATCCTATTCCGTTTGATACCGTCGTCAAGACGCTCAGCGAACTTGAATTCGATGGTATTGAAATCGGGGCGTTTAAACCGCATATCGACATTAACGATTACCCGATGAAAAGCGACCGAGATGCCGTTAGAGGTTTGATTTCCTATTACGGCTTGGAAGTCTCTGGATTAGCCGCTGACTTCTGGTCGCACCCGGGTCCCGCTACGGATGAAGGGCAAGAAGACGATAGATACTACAAGTTGTTCAAAGAGAGTCTCCAACTCGCCTTGGACCTCGGATCGCCTGCGATTCGTGTGGATACAGTGGATGATCCCGAAAAAGGGATTCCTGGCGTTGAACCTGAGAAAGCTTGGGATCGGATCGTTTCCGTCTGGAGACGCTGCGCACAAGTTGCCGAAGATCACGGTGTGTTGATGCTCTGGGAATTTGAACCCGGATTTATGTTCAACAAACCCAGTGACATTGTCAATATGCCACAGGCAGTGGGTCATCCCAATTTCCAGGTGATGTTTGATACCTGTCATGCACAAATGTGTGCAGTTGTCGGTGCCCGGCAGCCCGGAGAGCAGGAGACACTCGGTGATAATGGGGTCATTGACCTTGCCCGTCAGTTAAAGGGACAGATCGGTCACTTCCACCTCATCGATTCCGACAACACACTCCACGGTGACGAAACAAGCACCCACGCACCTTTCGGGGATGGTGTCCTTGATTTTGACGCGATTATTCCGGTCATCATGGACGAGACTGGGTACGACGGTGATTGGTTCTCCATCGATCTCTGTTTCTGGCCCAACGCGTGGGATGTCACGGAAGACGCAAAGAAATTCCTGACCCCCTATTTGGAAAGGTATTAAGGCTTTTAATTTTCGGACACCTGGCGTGCGCTTCATTACATTACGCACAGGTTCTTGGTGAAGTCATAAATCTCGTCGTATAATCTGCGTAGGGGCGAGGTCCCCTCGCCCTATATGTAGGTTTAACGAAACCATAGCCTCTAAGCGTAGCGGAAGGGTTTTTGCTTGGGTGTTTCCCCTATATCTACGAAGAGGAACGATGGTCATTCAACACACCTGACCGAAACGCAAGGTATAATTAAAAATGCTCAATTTGCGTTCATTAGATTCCCTAATTGACTTGGCATTTGAGGAAGATGTCGGTATTGGTGATATAACAACAGAAGCAACAGTGCCACCCACACAGGAGGGTATAGGAACCCTACTTGCCAAGAGTGACGGTATTGTTGCAGGACTGCCGATCGCCGAACGAGTCTTCGCAAAATTAGATGAGACAGTGTCGTTTCGTGTGCTTGTCACTGATGGGAACGCTGTGACGGCAGGAACGCCGATTGCCGAGGTCCAAGGAAATGCCAAAACCATTCTGATTGGTGAGCGGACTGCTCTTAATTTCCTGCAGCGGCTCTCCGGTATAGCGACACTCACCGCCGAGTTTGTTGCGGCAGTTGCCGACTATGATACCAAAATAGTAGATACTCGGAAGACTGCCGCGGGATGGCGGGCGGTTCAGAAATATGCTGTACGTGTCGGTGGCGCGCAAAATCATCGCTTTGGGCTTTACGACGGTGTACTGATTAAGGATAACCACATTGTCGCCGCTGGGGGTATTAGCAACGCCGTGCAGCGTGCACGACAAACTGTCCCACACACAGCGAAGATCGAGGTTGAAGTTGAAACCCTCGATCAGGTTGACGAGGCACTGAAAGCAGGGGCGGACATCTTACTCCTTGACAACATGTCTCCCGGCATTATGAAAAGCGTTGTGCATGAAGTGGGGGATCTCGCAGTGACAGAAGCGTCCGGTGGGATTACACTTGACATGGTGAAAACCGTGGCAGCAACCGGTGTAGATCTCATCTCTGTCGGGGCTTTGACGCATTCAGCAATGCCGATGGATATTAGTCTCACGCTGAGGCTTGTCGCTGAATAGGGGCATTAGTCCCCAACGAAGGAGATTTCGCTACTAATGCAGGAATTCTTGAGCCGCAAAAACGTGGCTCGTGGCACGCTTTTTTTTCTGTTGTGTACATTCGCCGGGCTATTCCTAAGTTTTCTGTGGGGTGATACTCAAAATATAAAGCAAGTTTTTCGAGAGATGCAGGTTGAGATGCTGCTGGGCGCTTGTCTGTGTATGTTCGCGGATTGGGTGTTCGGGGCACTCCGTTTCCATATTTTTATTCGAAAAGTCAAACCAGACATCAGGTTCTGGGACAGTTTTCGGGCAAACTTAGCGACACTCTGTGTTTCCTGTATTACACCGTTCCAAACAGGCGGAGTGGGACATCTCTATATCTACGCGCGAGCCGGCGTACCGTTGTCAGGAGCAATAACAGCTGGCATCATCTGTTTTCTCTCCACTCTAACCACGCTCATGTTCTTTGCAGTTGGTATCGCATGGTTAGATCCCCCTTTTCTACCGAAAGGGGCTACGTGGGTGAGCCTATTCAGTTGTTTGATGTTCGGTTTGGCATTTATAGGATTTCTGTTACTGCTTTTCAAGCCTGAGCTTGTTTTTCGTTTTTTTCATTGGCTCTGCAATGTTACGCAGCGGAGGTTCACTCGCCTCACCCCTATTCTTGAGCGCGCTACTTTGAAAGTGGAAGAACTTGTTGTTGAACATAAATCATTTGCGGTAATGTTCTTGCGTTCCCATAAATGGACGTGTGCATTCAGTGTGCTCTTAACCTGTGGTTTCTTCGGGGCACGGATCATTGGCAGTTACATAGTCGTGAAAGCACTCAACGGGGATGCCACCCTATGGGAACTCAGCATTGTTGGGTTGTTGCTAAATTTCGTCGTGCTCTTCGCACCAAGCCCTGGAGCAAGTGGCGTAGCAGAGGTCGTAACCGTCGGATTGATAGAAAATTTGATTCTCAAAAAATTGATACCTCTCTATGTGTTACTGACGCGATTCTTCACTATTTATTGTGCTGTTGTCGTTGGTGGTATTGTCATTAGTTCACAGTTAGCAAAAGATTTTAGAAAACGCAAAAGGACATAGCGAAGGACATTGGAATAGCCGTCAGCCGTTCGGTTTCCGATAGCTAATCACACATGTCCTTATTTCAGTCAGAATTCACCAGATACCCATCAGGAGACAGAAATGAAACTGTTTACATTTCATTTTCTTCCTCTGCGTGGAACGATGCACAAAAACTCATTGTCTCGCAGGTTCCTCTATAGGAGACCTGCGCAGAATAGAAAAAAGTTCAAAAGGAGTGTCCGTTGTCCATTCCTTAACGGGACTTTAAGCCTTTTATCACCTTTGAGGTGACCATCATATTTTTCAGAAACCGGTTTTGACAACGGAAGGATCGGAGCGAAGATTCAATCATTAGAAAGAAGGAAAATTATGGCGACTACATTTGAGAAAATTGAACCAGCAACAACGAAACTGGGTTGGATTGGTACCGGCGTAATGGGACGGTGGATGTGTCAACATCTGATGGACCTCGGATATGGAATGACAGTCTACAATCGGACAAAGTCAAAGGCTGACCCGTTACTGGAAGCAGGTGCGGCATGGGCAGATTCGCCGGGTGAAGTCGCAGCTGCCTCCGATATCGTTTTCACGATTGTCGGATTTCCACCCGATGTCCGTGAAGTCTACCTCGGTGACAGCGGTATCTTAAAGGGAGCGAAACCCGGAAGTATCATTGTTGACATGACGACGACAGAGCCCTCTCTGGCACAAGAAATCTACGCGGCAGCACAGACACAGGATGTTTCATCAATTGATGCACCTGTTTCAGGTGGCGATGTTGGGGCGCGAGAGGCACGGCTTTCTATCATGGTCGGAGGCGATGAGGCGGCTGTGGAAGCCGTTATGCCGCTCTTCGAGGCGATGGGGGGAAACATCGTCCATCAAGGGGGCGCGGGTGCTGGACAACACACCAAAATGTGCAATCAGATCACGATTTCGGGAACAATGATCGGGGTCTGCGAAGGGTTAATCTATGGCTACAGAGCTGGACTGGATTTAGAGACGATGCTATCATCGATTAGTGGTGGTGCAGCGGCTTGCTGGTCTCTGGACAATTTAGCACCACGGCTTCTCCAGCGGAACTATGATCCCGGCTTCTTTGTGGAGCATTTTATCAAAGATATGAGCATCGCTTTAGACGAGGCACGCAAGATGAACCTGAGTCTGCCAGGACTCGCGTTAGTGCATCAACTTTACACGGCAGTACAGGCACAGGGGCATGGTAGGTTAGGTACACAGGCACTGATGCTGGCGTTGGAGCAGATGTCTGGTGTGGAAGTCAGTTAAAGGTGAGTTCATTGTAAGAATGACTTCGCTGGTGTGGTATTGCTTGGGGGTTTCCCTTAAAAACCGCACCAGCGAAGCACAGGCATACTGGACAACTTACAATCTTCTTATGCTGAAGCGGGGTCCAAGCGCATGGGCATTATGAGGGAAACATAGTTTTCGTCGCCTACCGGTTTAATAAGAACAGGGTTCAATTCCCCTGAAAATTCTATTGACAAGGACTCCGTTTCAATGTGAGCCAATGCCTCTATCAATAACCGAGCGTCGAAACCGATCCTTACACTTCCAGTGCTGGATTCCACAGGTAACGTCTCATACGCTTCTCCCAATTCTGGAGTCTTTGCAGAGACTTGTACTTGTTCTGAATCGATCTCTAAACAGATCGAATAATTCTTTGGATTCGACAGTAGTGCAACCCGCTTCGTGGCACTTAAGATTCCTTCTTTTGAAATAGCTGCGCTGCCCTCGGTCGACTCGGGAATGATTTTCTCATATTTCGGATAATCACCCTCCACAAGTCGCGTCGTTAAGGTCGCGTTCCCATCCGTAAAAAGGATTTGGTTTTCAAAAACTGAAATGCTTATCTCACCAGCGTCGGCGAAGGTTCGCGCAATTTCGCGAACGGCTTTCAACGGAACAATGAATCCTTTGTCCTCTCCCGGCGATGTGAGCGGTTCACAGCGCGCTAAGGCAAGACGTTTGCCATCAGTGGCAACTACCTCAGTTCCGTGCTCAAGAAAATTGAAATAGAGTCCATTTAAAAAATAGCGAACTTCCTCGGTAGATGCGGCAAACTCCGTTTTCTGAAGGACATCGCGCAATGTCTCTCCGCCAATTTTCAATGCTTCCCCTTCAACTGAGGGGAGTTGTGGGAATTCTTCATCGGGTAGCCCGATGATTTTGTAGACCCCCTCTCCACAGGTGATCTCAACGCGGTCGTTTGCTGTCGTTACTAAGTGTACCGGTTTATCCGCAGGCAACTCCTTGACAATATCCCCTAACTTTTTAGCCGAGACGGTGATTGCCCCCTCCTCTGTGATTGTACCTTCAACCGTCATTCTAATGCCGACTTCCAGATCCGTTGCCATGCATTCAATAGTGCCCCCGGTGGCATTGATGAGGACATTTGAGAGTATTGGTAAGGTAGTGCGTCCACTTGCGACCCCTTGCAGTACCTGTAAGGAGTCCAAGAGATCATCCCTTTCAAAAGTTAATTCCATTCTAAGATCTCCTTCCTAAATTGTGGCATGAAAACACACGTAAAAATCAATGGTTTCTTTAGTAATGCTGTAGATCTGGGCACCCTTTAAATTTGGCGGTAATCCCAGCCCTAATTTTTTCTTTATGTTAAATAAATATTGTGATGGCATCAATAGTAAAACAGGGAATATTGCTTGGAGAAAGCATGCCTATCTCACGAATATTACACAGGTCATTCACTGAATTTGATATGAAAGAAAAACCTTGACAAACTCCTATATTCAGTATAACATATTTAGCGGATATAACAAAGGAAAATTTTGATTAAACACGGGTTGGCACTCTGCATTTTTCCTACCTGTCAAAATAAACCTAAACGCTTAGCCTGAAACGAAGTGGAAGGCAGACATAAAGAAAGAATCGCCATACATAAACTCTCGTGTCTAACCCGCAAGGAACATTAAAAAAATGCCCTGTCCACTCTGCAGTTCAAGTACTCCTAACCAAGATATATATTAGAGCGATTGAGTTTCGAGGTGTCACGGTCGAGAGACCGAGACGGAAAGAAAATGAAATCGCTACCGTGCTTCTCCTAAGAATATGCATACTACAGACTCACACGCCTCGCAGACAATTGCGAAACGGGCAGTGCTGATTGGTACTGTTTTGATTATCGCGAATAGCTACTGGATAGCTTATGTCGAAATGATTTGGCATACCGCACATCTTACAACAGTCGCGATGTCGGTTAATGTCATGTTCGGCATTATAGCGTTGACGTTTCTGAACCTGATCGTGCGGCGTATTTTTCCACGCGTCGCCCTACAACCGCGCGATCTACTTATCGTTTTTAGTATGCTCGCTGTAGGTAGTGCTTTTTCAGGGCATGATTGTCTCCCACGTTTAATGGGACTCATTCCGTACGCTTTTCGCTTCGCCACGCCCGAAAATGATTGGGAGGCACTGCTCTTTCATTACCTGCCTGAATGGCTTGTAGTGAAAGACCCGAAAGCGGTCAACGATTTCTATGAAGGTGGGGTCAATTTTTTTACGGAGGGTTATTTTCAGTATTGGATCGTGCCGATTCTCTCTTGGTCGGTGGTTATTTTCCTGTTAATGCTAATCTTTTTATGTTTGACCTCCATTATTCGCAAGCAGTGGATAGAGAATGAGAAACTCGCATATCCCATTATTCAGATTCCGCTTGAGATTACCACCAACCGGCGTATCTTCACAAATCGCTTACTCTGGCTCGGCTTCGGAATAGCCATGGGCATCAACCTACTCAATGGGTTGCAATTCTTCTATCCTGTGCTCCCACAGATTCCTGTTCGGCAATACGACCTCAATGTCTACTTCACGCAGAAACCGTGGATTGCAATGGGCAGCACGCCGCTCAGGTTTCATCCGTACATAATTGGCTTCTCATTTATTTTACCTTTGGATTTAGCGTTTTCATGTACCTTTTTCTACTTGCTAAAGAAAGTACAGTTGCTATTTGGAAGTGCCATCGGCGTTTCAGCATTGCCGGGCTATCCGTTTTTGGGTGAACAAGGTGCCGGAGCATTACTCGCACTGCTTGCGATTGCCTGTTGGCATGGGCGAAAACATTTTGCTTCTGTGTTCTCACAGGTAATCCGACCCGACCGAGATGCGTCTCGAGCAGAGGCACTCTCGCCTCGTGCTGCCGTTGTTACCTTAGGTATATGTTTGCTTTTATTAGCGGTTTTTTGTGTTCGTAGTGGGATGACGCTCTGGGCGTTTGCAATTTTTATCGGTGTCTATCTAATGATTGTGCTTGGTTTAACCCGAATGCGTGCGGAATTAGGTCCGCCGATCCATGCTATCGGGTATCTAACACCACAATATATGATAATTTCGCTGCTTGGCACGCGACGTTTGCGGGCGGGCAACCTAACAATGCTCTCGTTGATGAATTGGTTGAGCGGTGCAAGTTATGCTTCTTTCCGTACGCATCCAATGCCGGATCAACTTGAGGCTTTTAAACTTGCGGAGCGTACAGGTATCCGAAACCGAACGATGTTTGCCGTGTTAGTCATCGCGAGTCTGGTTGGTATCCTATCGAGTCTGATTCTTTATCCGTATGCGATTTACAGTGAGGGAGTGGCAGCAGGTTCGGAGCAAATCCATGCCGGTGGCGCGGATACGTACAATTTTCTTTCTTCGTGGTTATTGAATCCGAAACCGACGGATTGGCTGGCGACCTCAGTACTGGGATTAGCCTTTGCTGCGAATGTGGGTATCATCTTTCTGCGTTCACGTTTTGTGTGGTGTCCGTTGCATCCAGCCGGATATGTTATCGGTGTCGCTCCGGGGACAACGGATGTCATCTGGTTTCCGCTGTTTCTGGCGATGGTAGCAAAATGGGTTATCTTGCGGCACGGCGGCATCAATGCATATCGAAAAGCAATACCCTTCTTCATCGGATTGGTGTTAGGTGAAGCGTTGATGGGATGTTTTTGGCCCCTGTTAAGCCTTGTGTTGAGATCAGCCGTGTATAGTTGGATTTAAGTTTGCGCCTGCCTGAATCACTCCGACTTTAATATTAGAGCCATTCGGTTCTCGTTTTTGTTTGGTTTCCTGCACTGGTAAGGTTTCGAGCCCTGATAGTTCTCGCGGTTATGGCTGTCCGAAAAACTGCTTCCAAGATGCCGCAGACGCAAAAACTGCCCGCTGTAAAGAGAGGAATACGACAAGCAAGGCGATTCCAAAAATACGACTATGTTTCATCATTTCCTCTCTTTAGTGTCTATGCTTCGGTTGGAAGATGGGGCGTTGTTGTTTGATTTCTTCGCGACGTTCGGATGCTGTCTTGTACCTTTTCCACCAATCATGTTTTATCGCAACGTATTTCGCAAACAAATCCGCCTTTTCTGCATCTGTCAAACTCTTCCAAAGTTGGACACGCTCGATATAATCACGGGGAACAATCTCCCCCTGAATCAAGGCATCCAATTCCGTTTCCCATTTGGCGCGAACTTCATTACGTATCTTGGTGTATTCCAAATCTGCTATGTACCACTCGGTATAACGTTCAGCATCTGCTAAGACTGCCGCATACGCTTTACATTTGGGATACTGATGGAAATGCCTTGTGACGTACCCATCTCGGAGGAGCTTCATGTATTTCCGAACGTCCTCGGCGGTCCAAAGTGGAAAGTGTAGGTTTAAAGCCCGTGTCTGTTCAACGATCCCTTGTCGGGATTGGTTCGTTGGTTGTTGATTGGTGGTGTGTTGATGCCAAAATGTGCCACCTATCGCGACCCCTATCAAGACCAGAACAGCCGGTATCCAAAGCTTTTTCGCGAACATCGTTAGGCTTCTTTATCTGTTTTTGTAAAATCCATTCAGGCGTTTTTTAGAATATCCGAGAAAATACCTCAAGGAACAAGCAGACCAATAGTCAAAAAATTCCGTCAAGCATATTAATCCAATCCCGATCTCCATTCCAATTTTCATGTTTCAGATTCGATGGTATTATCATTAATTCCTGCCTGCTGATTGAGAAACAAGGGATTTAGAAACTTCCGAACCTTTAAAGATATAGGAGACTATCAATTACAATATCATTGTAAAAGAATAGAAAGAATAGTCAAGATTTAATTTTTTCCTTGATTTGCGGAGGGGGTGTCGGGGATCGGAGTTCTTGCCTACAGAAAAACTGAATCGCTCTGATTTAGCACCAACTTTTTCTTGACATTCGGAAAATTTTGTGCTATTATTTTAATAAATATATCTTATTTTTTATGCACATCGGTGACATCTCTTCTCGCCGACTGTCTGCTACTTTATCAACAATATGATCGAAGTCAGAGAACTTACAAAATCTTACGGTACGACAGTTGCTGTCGACCAAGTTTCGTTTGACGCGCATGCTGGCGAGGTGTTAGGCTTCCTCGGTCCGAACGGAGCAGGAAAGACGACCACGATGCGTATTCTCACCTGCTATCTTTCTGCTGATGCAGGGAGTGCTACCGTTGCGGGATAC
>JAPOOP010000296.1 GCA_026713385.1 Candidatus Poribacteria bacterium
CGGGGTGAATCGTGATTGCCAGCCGTAATCACGGTGTATGCATCGGTTTCATCGAAAAGGCGGTAGAGGAATCGGTAATAGAGGTTCGTCGAGTCTGATGAAGGGAGGGCTGTATCAAAGATATCGCCTGAAACGAGGAGGAGTTCCACCTTATGTGCTTGGATCGTGTCAAGAAGCCAATCCAAGAATTGTTCGTGTTCGTCAAGTCGGGAACGTTCGTGGAGTCGTTGACCGATGTGCCAATCAGCGGTGTGTATGATTTTCATAGAGGTTTGTGAGCCGTGCTAAAACGCATGTTAAAGATAAAGAGTACAGGTATCATACCAAATTTCGGATATATTTTCAAACAGATTCGTTTAGGACTTAGGCAGTATTGATAGAATGGGTGCTTCCATCTCTGTCAACATCATAAATACAATCATCGACGCTCCAAATGGAAATAATTTGTTTTTCCCTGAAAACGTTGTACAATTACGGTTAGATATAGGCTTTATTACTTTATTAATTAATTGTAAAATAGTGAAATAAGTCTTATTATAACTTAACGCGAGTTGCTGCGGGCAAGATTTTAGGGAGACAAACACCGTTTTTTATTCAGTGGTGCATTATCCACCGGGGTTTCGTAACGCAAACTTTATGAAGTTTACTAAAATATTTCGGTAATCATAGAGATTTGTGAACAACGCTAATAGAATGGCTCAGAAAAACAAAGATTTACCTGAACCCTTTAACTTTCAAAGTGTTATTCCGGGTTCATATTAAAATAAAAGGACATCTCACTTATGAGGAAAATGTCATTTTTCCTACACACACTCCTTATTTTTCTAACACTCATATTTTTATCGAACGCTTTCGCCCAAGGGGCTTTGCCCCAGCCCAGTGTGCGGTTGGTTTACCTTCTTCCTAACGATCGCCCTGCTCGTCCAGACAGAATAGAAGCACTCCGTCAATTGATTAAAGATGTCCCGCAGTTTTATGCTAACGAGATGGAACGCCACGGATACGGCAGAAAGACGTTTCGAGTTGAAACCGATAGAAGCGGAGAACCTTTAGTGCATCGTGTGACTGGAAGGTTCGCAGAAGAATACTATAATCGTTTCACAGGTCAGAAAGCCTGGGAGGAAATTCGTGAATATTTTGATCTTGCGGAACTTCACCACATCTATTTTATTGCTATAGATATAGAATCACCGTGGGAAGGGAAACACTGTGGGGAGGCTGGTAACACTTTTTTGCCCTCAAGTGGTGGGACACCTCAGCGACGATTCTACGATAAAATCACAAAAGGGGAAGAAATTCTGGGGGGTTTTGCTGTCATCCCCGCTTCCGGGCACTGTATAGATTCAGGTGCATTCAAACTCGTTGCTCACGAACTCGGACATGCCTTTGGATTGGGGCACGATTTCCGGGAAGGCATTTCAAGCGATTACGTTATGGCTTATGGCAACAAAACACGATTATCTAAGTGTGCTGTAGAATGGTTATCTGTCAGCCCTTTCTTTACTACCAATCCAAGATCCAACAACGCTCCCGGGGAAATTCGACTTGTCTCTACACCGACATATAGTCCAGAAGGGGTGAGGCTTCGTTTTGAAGTAGCAGATACTAATGGACTTCATCAAGCGCAGTTGCTGCTCCCAGCAGCGTTGGGGGAAGAATTATCCGACTGTAAACAATTAGAGGGCGAAACGAGTACTATCGAATTTATCAGCACAGAATTAACAATAGGGCCTGTTGATAGCGTAATGCTTCAAGTTATTGATGTGAATGGCAGCATCACTTGGGCGACTTCTCTTGTTGATATTGCTGCTGTGCTGCCGCCGCCGAAAGTTGTGTCAATACCAGACCCAAATTTAAAGCGAGCGATACGCTCCGAATTAGGATTAACGGCAGGTGATACGCTCACAGACCAAGCGATGGGAAAATTAGAATCGCTAAATGTTGATGATCGCAAGATAACAAATATTGCGGGGTTGGAATATGCGACACAGTTACAAGAGTTGTTTATCGGCGGCAATCAAATCAAGAACTATGCCCGGCTCGCAGAATTGCCGAACTTAACAACGCTATATCTCTGGACGAACAATATTAGCGATCTCAGTGTGCTTCCACTATTGCCGAAGTTAAAATTTTTAGACCTCAACTGGAACCATATTCGTGATGTCAACCGACTCGCGGGATTTACGAATTTAACGACTTTGATGCTGAGGGGTAATCAAATTCGCGATGTGTCTCCATTGACGGAATTAGTCAATCTTGAAGTCTTACATCTTCAGGGAAATCCGATTCAGGATGCATCCGTGCTTGCCAGTCTCACAAAATTGCGTGATATAGATATTGATATTCATCAAAAGCCTGTGCCCGCCACCGGAACTTGGCTTGCCGTTCAACCGCCCTCTGGTTTATCAGCGGCGAACTTCGTTATCAAACCCGGGACGTTTGCAATCTTTGTACATAAAAACCAACCATCTGTCAGCCAACCGGCAGATTTTAATACATACCGGCTGCACAGCGTCCCTGGAACTGCTGATTTTCCGAATCTTGCTGATTTTTTTCAAAATGGTGGGCGGATTGAACTCGTCAGTCACCCATCCTTGAACCCTTTACCGCCCAACACGCGTGAACCTGAATTCGGGGATGTCGTCATTAGCGAGATTATGTGGGGACTGAATGGTTCCAACCAGGGGAAACAATACATTGAACTTTACAATACGTCGGGGCATACCTACACTTTTGCCAATGGAGACTTAATGTTTCGTTTCTCTAAGGCATCCGAAGAACCTCTGTCGGAGGGGATTTTCACGCCGCCTTTTAATCCGAATGCCCAGCTTAAGGTTATTGATAAAGTCAGCAACACGGATTGGAAAGTGCCTGGGCAGAGCGGTAATATTTCACGGGATCACCCCCTTATCTCCATGTATCGGACGATTGATTACACAACGGGGAATACGCCAGAGGGCACCCTCGCCAGCAGTTGGAGGGCATCAACTGGACGCGTAAATCTTCTCCCACCCAGTTATGGCACGCCAGGCGCGGCGCATCTTCCACCAAGACCCGTTGTGCAAGTCGGCGCGTCAGAACGTCCACCGATGTACTGGATAAATGTGAACAGTGGCACGCTGCATCGCCTCGTCGGTGATGAGGTGGGAAACCTTGTACCCAATGTCAAAGATGCTACGGGTCTTGCTATTGATATGACGGGTGGTAAACTCTATTGGACAGAGAGAACGGGTGATACGACAGGCAGAATTAGACGTGCAAATCTTGACGGCACAAATGTCCAACTCGTCAAGAATTTAACCAGTGTGCCTCACAGCATTGCCCTTGACACCGCGAACGGCAAGATTTACCTAACAAACACTTGGGGGAAAATCCAACGGATGAACCTCGACGGTTCAAACTTCCAACCCAATCTCATCACAGGTTTGGAGTCGCCGCGGCATCTCGTTTTAGAGGTAACGGGGGGTAAAGTTTACTGGACAGAGACAACGGAAGCATCTGGACGTATCCGGCGAGCGAACCTCAACGGTTCAAACGTCCAAAACGTCGCAACTGGCTTGACGGCACCTCTGCGTCTCGCCATTGCCGCTGGCAAGGTGTATTGGACAAGTGTAGGAAAACTCCAACGCGCGAATCTCGACGGGACAAACAACGAAGTCCTCGAAACGCTGCCACTCGCGCCGACCAGCATAGCTGTTGACACCGAGCGGAGTGTCCTCTATCTGACAACTCCCTCTGGAGAAATCCATCGCAGAGACCTCAACGGCTCAGGAGACGAACCCGTCGTCACGGGCTTAGGGTCCCCCAGCAACATCGTCCTTGGCATTTCGGCGACAACGCCCGGTCCGACAGATGCCTCGGAGCCTCCCGTAACGCCCGTCGTAGACACAGCCACCGATGTCAATCAGGATCAGAAAGTTAACAAAACCGATTTGCTCTTGGTGGTAACCGCACTCGGCGAAAGTCCGCCGGCAAACCCGAACTTTGATGTCAACGCCGATGGCACCGTCAACATAGCAGATGTGCTACTTGTCATTGAGGCACTTGACGATCCAGTGGCTGCAGCCGCGCCTACGCTCGGAGAGACAGTAACCTCTTTGGATCCCGCATTCCTTACAATGCAGATTGACATCTTACGCGCCGAAAGCGACGGCTCGATGAGATACGAACACGCCATTGCCTTCTTCCAAAGCCTTTTGGCATCCATCCGTCCCACTGAGACACAGCTCCTCGCAAACTATCCGAATCCATTCAATCCAGAGACGTGGATACCGTATCAGTTGGCAAAGCCTGCAGAGGTCACATTACGCATTTATGCTGCGAATGGCGCATTGGTACGGACATTAACGTTGGGACATCAGCCTGTGGGTGTCTATCACAGTCGGAGCCGCGCGGCATACTGGGATGGCAGAAATGCCTTGGGTGAAAAAGTAGCGAGTGGCATCTATTTCTATACGCTATCTGCTGATGATTTCACAGCAACGCGGAAGATGCTTATCATGAAATAGTGTCAAATGACCTCATGATAGCTGGGATGCTGATGTTTATTAGCTTCCCAGCGATCACTGATGAGTGGAATGATGTGCTTTCTGGCACATTTGTCTGAAGTATAGCAATATCGGTAAGGGGTGTCAACCCTATTTTCAAGTGGACTCCTCCTGTTTTGCTAAGTTTGCATCGATGGTTTGGAGTTGATGCTCTGGAATGAGGTCGAGATATTGCGAGATAACGCGTTTTGAAAGTCGTGTAATCTGTGAGATATTGTCAATATCAGCAGTTGCCGCCCGAACGACTTTGACGGACTCATAATCTCGGATGTATCGGTCAACCGCCTCCTTGGAGTGCTTGGTCTTGGCAGCAATAGCCGGGGTGAGATACCCTTGAAGATAGAGGGTGATGATCTCTTTCTTGTGGGTAATCGCTCCGGATAAATCGTGGATGTTGCCACGGGTCGGCAGAATATCCCCAGTGGTTTTCTGCCACTCATTGACGTAATCGCTGACGACAGCGTCACAGACGTTGAGCAAGACGGCCAAGTCGAGTTGTGTCAATAAGGCCCCTTGGTCATAAGCTTGATGACACCAACGAACCAAACGATTGATCCTGAGTTGTCGGGAGGTAAAGCCGTGGCGAAAGGATTCAACATCCTCTGTGGCAACGTATGTCAGGATGATGGGTTTCATCCGGGTATTGATGATGGCCTTGCCTCTCTCTGGATATTCATCAATCGGGACTGCCATCCACACAAGTTGTCCATAGTGGAGGAGTCGCTCCTGTGGAAGTTGGTCAGCCGTGGCGAGTTTCTCCAGAGGGAGGGTAATCACGAAGTAGTCCTCAACGGTCTTGAGGATATCATCCACAATCGCCGTGGCAGTGACTTCGCCTTTGTCATACCCGTAGTCATTGAGAAAGCGATGGATCAGCAACTGTCGTAGAGATTTATCGTTGATGCGTCTGACTTTCTTCTCGTTGACTTGTGTGCGCGTCGAAGGTTTGCTCATCGGGGGTCCCCCTTTTTTTCATCCATGGGTTCTGGGTGAAGCAGTTGCGTCATGCGATCGGTCTGCTGGTATTCTTCATACAACGAGAGATACTCCCGGATGAGCCGGTCAGAGAAATGAGAAATCAAGCGGATCTGTCCTCTTGGAAACCCTTGATGATGCAGCGTCGCGACCTGTGTGAAGTCTCGCAAGTATCGCCACACAGCCCGTTCGGAGTGGTTGGTCTTCTGCTCAATTTCGGTGAAGGTATACATCTTGAAATATAAGTCGAGGATCTGCGTCTTGTGAGACAGACCTGGACCCATGTCGTGTTTCGTCCCGCGCGTCATCACGAAATACCCATCGCGCTTGAGGTGTTGAATGTCGCGTTTCATCGTCGAAGGAGAACTGGTTAATAACACCGCTAAATCCTCGTAGCTCAGCAAGGCGTCTTGGTCATAAGCTTCTTTGGTGAGGCGTAGAATGCGATGGCGTCTGAGACCTGCCAGGCCGTAGTTCGCTAAGACTTCGAGATCGGTTTCGACGTCATTGAGTTTTAGGCGACAGGAAACCTTTTTCGCTAAGGCGATGTGTGTGCCTGCGGGTTCTTCAGCACCGACGGCTTCATAACAGATTTGCCCTGAAGTGAGTTTCACATCCGCGTGTTCTGCGAAGTAACTCGAAATCTGTTTATAGTAGGCTTCCGCCATGAGAGGCATAAGATTAAAGTCTGCTGAAATCTTCTGAATAATCGCGGCTCTGGCATTCTTAGAATCGAGTCGTTTGATACCGTAGGCGGTATCCTTCTTGCGGTTCATAGTAACCTCCATGAGGAGAGTGTCGGTGATGCCAATACATCTACCTGTTAGGTGAACTCATACTATGAGTATAACTCATGGGGTCATATGATACAAACTATAAGTAACGCAAGTTGTCCCCTTTAAGCATTGATTTGTTAGATTCTGTCCCCGAGGGCGCAAACTAACAGTTTACGCTACAAATTGAGGTCCTGTTAGGCGAGGCTCCGTGCCTCGCCTTTTCTAATTGTAGGAACGCAACCTACCGTGTTTGCAGTAGAAAAGCAGTGCTAAGAAGTCGGGATTCGGAGATCCCTCCTACAGAAGAACTAAATGGCCGAGTCAAAATCAAATTAATCGTTGTGAAAAAATACAGGGCATGATAGACTAAAACTCCTCTAAAGTCAATCGCTCTTGACACTCGCTGTCTACGAGGAAACGTAATATTCTCCTTAGTAAAGACACATATTGCTGATTTTAATAACACCGCGAGATATAAGGAGTTAACCCTATGAGTAACAATGGACGGACCTTAACCCCAGAACTCAAAGAGATGGAAGTCTACGGCGAAACGCGGGTCGGATGGGATGAAAACACACCTGTCAATGAAACCGTTGACGCGGAAGGAAATCTCTTCCCCGGCAAGAGAGGATTTGGTGTAGCGGACCCCACCTCGCCCAAACGTCGTGTTTACGACGATCCAGAGGTCGAGGCACTCCGCGAAAAGTTACGCGATCACAATGGCATTCGTGGACTTGAAATCTGCGAACCCCACGAAACCGAGAAAATCGCTCGAATTTTCCATCGTGACGGTTTCGCTGTCGTTAAGGACCTGCTCAACGCCGAGCAACTTGCTCGCTGGAGAGAAGGGTGTGCCGAAGCACTGCGCGACATCCTGTCAATACCGGGACCCGATAACAGGAAATACATAACCGAAACCGGACGGCTGCCACACCGCTATAGTTACGGCACCTCTTCGGCTTCAAGACAGATGCTGCACCACCCCGCTTGGGCAAGCATGATAGATTTACCGACAACGACCCCTATCGTCACAGAAATCTTCGGTTCTTCAGATTACCGTGTGTGGGGTTCAGGCGGAGACCTCTGTCTCCCCGGTGCAGTAGAGTACCAACACTTGCATTCTGACGGTAGGGATTCACAACACCTCACCGAAGCACGTATTCAGCAAGCGGAACGCCTTGGTCTCCAACTCCAGAGAGATGATAGCGGAAACCTTGATGTCCCCTCACAAAAGATGATAATGGAAATGACACCGCCGACCGTAACCATTAACTTCGTTATGTGCGATCTAACTTGGGAGAACGGTCCGATTCGTCAGATCCCAGGGACACATACACTGCAACAGAATCCGCCCCCACCGGGCGATGAACCCGATTGGATGAAACATTCGACGCTCGTCGGTGCGACAGCGGGTGCCGGTGTGTTCCGAGATAACCGCGCATGGCACGGGGCAACCCCTAATCTCTCAAAAGAAATTCGCGCATTGCCCAATGTCGAGTATGCCGCCCCGTGGCGTTCACAACACGGTTTCAGCAGGATCATGCCGCACGAAATTTGGGAAACCTTGACACCCCACGCTCAGAAATTATGTGAGTGGATCAAGGCGGATCCAGGGGTCTGGCCCCCCGGTGCCGGAATTATGCATCCACTTTCAAGCAAGCGTGCAGAAGCAGCAAAAGATTTTTAATTTTACCTTGCGGTTCGGTCAGGTAAGTTTGAAGAATAACGTGCCTTTACGTATATCTAG
>JAPOOP010000590.1 GCA_026713385.1 Candidatus Poribacteria bacterium
GCAACAGAAACAGACGGAAATGTTTGTCGTGATTGGCAATCCACCCTATAATGCGCGGCAAATGGATGAAAACGATGCCAATAGGAATCGGAAGTATCCTGAACTGGATAGACACATTCAGGAAACGTATGCCCAAGCCTCCAAAGCAACTAACAAAACATCACTCTATGATCCTTACGTCAAAGCGATTCTCTGGGCATTGGATCGGATTGATGGGAAAGGAATTGTCGCATTTGTAACAAATCATAACTTTATCACCGGTCAGGCGTTTGATGGCATGCGGAAACACCTCGCTGATGCGTGTGATGCGATCTATCTGCTGGATTTAGGTGGCAATGTCCGCAAGGGGCACGCCGGGGATTCCAATGTCTTCGACATTCAGGTCGGTGTGAGCATTAACCTGTTTGTAAAGACCAATCAGGACAAGGGCGAGATGGCAGAGCCTGCGCGTATTTTTTACAACGGTGAGACGGCAGAGATGAGCAAAGAGGGAACGTTTGACTTTCTGGAGGCGTGTGAACACATCGGGAACGTCAATTGGGATTCTATTCAACCCGACGCGCGACACACATGGCTCACCGAGGGGTTGCGTGAGGAGTTTGAAACCTTTCTGCCGATAGGGAGTAAGCAAGCGAAAGCAGGGAAGGGTAAGGTCTCAGGTGTGATTTTCCACCAATTTAGCAGTGGTGTCCAGACCAATCGGGATGCATGGGTGATTAACTTTAACCATGACGCTCTTGCTGGAAATATCCAGCGGACAATCAAGTTCTACAATTCGCAAGTCTTCAACTGGGAGCGTAGAGAGAATCCAGATGAAGATGTAGACGATTTTGTGAGTTATGATAACAAACAAATTAGTTGGAGTTCGGGCTTAAAGGCACAACTGAAAGGTGGACATATTGCCAAATTCGCCCCATCAAAAATTAGGCAACATCTCTACAGACCATTTACGAAAACAAATCTGTTTTTTGATAGAATCCTTAACCAGCGAGTCTTTGTCTTTCCACGGATCTTTCCCACACCTAATACAGAGGAGGAAAATCGGGTAATATGTGTCAGTCGGTCACGGGAGAAGCCTTTTACCTGTCTCATAACTGACTGTATCGCTGAACATGTTATGACTGGCGGTTTTGGCTCACCTGGGCAATGCTTTCCGTTCTACATCTACGACGAAGACGGCACAAATCGTAGGGAGAACATCACAGATTGGGCATTGACGCAATTCCGGGAGCATTACAGAGACGAGCAGATCACCAAGTGGGATATTTTTCATTATACCTACGCATTCTTGCATCATCCCACATATCGCGAGCGGTATCAGGTGAACCTCAAGCGGGATTTACCGCATATCCCGATTGCGCCCGAATTTTGGGGATTTGTTGAGGCAGGAAGGCGGTTGGCAAAAATTCATGTCTACTACGAGGAACAACCCCAGTATAAGTTAGAGTTGATTGAAACACCGGATATGCCACTCGATTGGCGTGTGGAGCAGATGAAGTTTTCTAAGGATAAAACACAGATCCGGTATAATGATTTCCTCACGTTGGGTGGGATTCCTGCAGACGTGTTTCAGTATCGGTTGGGACATCGCTCAGCGTTGGAGTGGGTGGTGGATCAGTATCGCGTGAAAACAGATAGACGGAGCGGCATTGAGAACGATCCGAACCGTGCGGATGATGAGGAGTATATCGTAGATCTGATACGGAAGGTCATCAGTGTGAGTTTGGAGACCGTGGGTATTGTTGAGCGGTTGTCGGGATTAGATATTGGCGGGGAGGAATCATAGTGTTTATGAAAAGTGGGTTTATAGCAATTGTGCTAATGTTGAGTGTAATATTTGCAGGGGAATTGGTGGTGTTGTCCGAGCAGAATTCGCCGGAATCTGCAACCCCGCAAACGCAAGTTTTAAATGATACATCAGGAGGAAAAGCATCAACACAAACGCCTCAAGATCCTGTTACTCAGAAGATGCAATCTTCAAATGATATAACAGAGGAAAATCTATCTACTGGTATCCGTATATTTGGTATCCATTTCGATCCTACAATCAGATTGGACGTACTCCTTAGCGTTATTATTGGGCTATTCGGTGTTGTTATTACATTGCTTATTTTTATTTTCGGCAGTAAAACACGATCCAAATCCCCTCCGGAATTAATAATTGAAGTAGTGAGTAAACCTGAGAATGCTGGTATTGAAATAGTGAGTAAACCCGAGAATGCCAGTGAGGTTGAGGAGTACATCAAAGCAATTGATAGGAATCCTAAAGCCACTCTTGTGGAAAAAGCTATAGCTGACGCTTATGTATTGCAGCGAGGCGAAAAAATTAAGGAAGCCATTGAAAAGTGGTGTTCTGTTGCTAACATCGCGGAAGGAAACGATAAAGCTTTAGCAGTTCGAGCCTGGGCATCTGTAGGTTTTCTCTATATTAATGAAGGTATGGGGGCGGAGGCACTCGATGCCTTAGGCAAGGCACTTAATTTAAAACCAGATTCCGCCGAAATTTACAATGGTAGAGGCATGGCGGAGCTCCTACTTGAGAACTATCAAGATGCGCTTGCAGGCTGTGACGAGGCAATCCGACTGAAACCTGATTATGCTGAAGCTTATAATAATCGTGCTCTGGTAAAACAGCTTCTTGAAAGGTATCAAAATGCGCTTGCCGACTGTGACGAGGCAATTCGACTGAAACCTGATCATGCCGCAGCTTACAATACCCGCGGTATTGTAAAGTTGTCTCTTAGGAAATATCAAGATGCTATAGTGGATTATAGCACAGCGATTCAATTAGAACCCGATTATGATGGATCCTATGCAAACCGCGGGGCAGCTAAGCTGTTCCTTGGAGAATACAGGGGTGCTCTTGCTGACCTTAATAAAGCCATTCGGCTGAAACCCGACGACGCTGAGACCTATAACAATCGCGGACTTGCAAACAAAGATATTGGCAACTACGAAGATGCCGTCAATGATTTTAATAAAGCAATTGAGTTGAAACCTAACTATGCTGGTGCTTATAATAATCGTGGAATCACGAATTTAGACCTCGTCAACTACGAGGGGGCTCTTGCTGACCTAAATGAGGCGATCCGATTGAATCCAGACGATGCTCAATACTATAACAATCGCGGAAGTACAAACAGGAATCTTGACAATCACGATGCTGCTATTGAAGATTATGATAAAGCAATTGAGCTAAATCCTAACTATGCTGGTGCTTATAATAATCGTGGACTTACAAACAAAGACACTGGCAATTATGAGGCTGCCATCGCTGATTATGATAAAGCGATTGAATTAGAGCCAGATGATGCCGGTACCTATAACAATCGCGGGAATGCGAACGGAGAAGCCGGAAACCATCAAGCCGCTATTGACGATTACAACAAAGCGATTGAGCTGAAGCCTGATGATGCCGGGGCCTATAATAACCGAGGAAGGACAAATGCGGATTTTGGCAACCATGAGGCCGCTATTATTGATTTCAATAAAGCAATTGAATTGGACCCTCATTATATTGGTGCTTATAAAAATCGAGAGAGTGTTGAGTTTGACCTTGGGCAATATGAGTCGGTTATTGCTACCTGTAACGAGATAATTCGTCTAAATCCAGATGATGCCACCGCTTACAGTAACCGAGGGATTGCGAAGGATTTACTTAACAAGCCTGCTGAAGCCCTGACCGATTTCGATGAGGCTATCCGCTTGAACCCAGATTATGCTGATGCTTATAACAATCGTGGTGCTGCAAACGTAACTCTTGACAAATATGAGGAGGCCATTGCCGATTTCAGTAAGGCGATTGAATTGAAACCTGACTATACTGGAGCCTATAGAAACCGCGGAAATACAAATAAAGTTTTTGGCAACCACGAAGCCGCTATTGCAGATTATGACCAGGTGATTGAATTAGAACCTAATGATGCCAGGGCCTATAACAAGCGCGGAGTTATGAAGTGTCAACTTGAGCGATATGAAGAAACTATCGCTGACTTTGATGAGGCAATTCGCATAAATCCGAACGCTGATGTCCTCTATCAAAACCGGGGACAAGCAAAGTTCATGTTAGAAAATTTTGAAGCTGCTATTGAGGATTATGACCAAGCAATTCAGTTAAATTCGGATTACGCGGAGGCTTATGAAAGTCGAGCGAAAGCAAAGATCATGTTAGGACAAAGCGATTCTGCCATTGAGGATTATGATGAATTGATTCGCCTTTATCCGAATTCATCTGCTGCTTACAGCAACCGAGGGAACGTTAAAATGGAAGTTTGCGGACTTGAAAGTGCCATTGAGGATTATAACACGGCACTGCGTCTTGACCCGAATTATGTCACTGCTTACCAAAACCGAGCAATAGCTAAACTGTTGAACAGCCAGTTTGATGAAGCACTTCTTGACATGAATGAAGTTATCCGGATCAGACCTGATTATGCAAGTGCTTTCGTGTCTCGAGGGGAAATAAAGACTCTTTTTTTTCGGATTGATGAAGCAAGATCGGATTTCCAAACTGCTTTGGAATTGGCTGAACAGCAAAATGACATTGTGCTCAAAACCAATATAGAAAAAAAACTTCAGCAACTTGACAATTCAACATCGCAAACTGATGAAACATAATAAACAGAAATAGGAGTAAACAATGTCAACATTCGGATCTGCAAAGAACAATCTTTTGCGCACAGACGTAGTGCCGAGTATGCCCCAATTGTTGGATAACTCTAAACCCGTACAAACGCGCACATCCGAATCGACCGTACCCCCTCCCTACCCCGAAACTGCTTACCAATGGCTTGTGAAAGTATTAGACGGATTAATCGATTTCGGGAAGAGGCACGGACATTACGGTGTTATCAACTTGAGTGAAGGCGAGTATCAGTGGTTGATGGACGATGTATTAGAAGAATTAATCTGTTCCGTTGGTGAAGATGAAAACCACCCCTTAGCACCACTGATGGACTTTATTATTCGGCTCATTGCCAACTATGAGCAGACTTATGTTCCCAAACTAACCGAACGGTTTCCAGAATTAGCAGAGGAAACACCTATTGAAGCTTCAAGCGAAAACAGCAACCCACCACGTTACGCCTCAGAACTGAGTGATAGCCAACTTGCTGCGCACGGGTTCTTCTCGATCGGTTGTCTCCTCTGGGAAGGAGGGAAGGCTGAAAAAGCTCTCTCTGCTTACGACAAGGCAATTCGGTTACAACCAGACTATGCCGAAGTTTACAACAACCGAGGCAATATCAAAAATGAATTAGGTTCTCGTGATGCTGCCCTTGATGATTACGACAAGGCAATTCGTCTCAATCCAAATTTTGCTGAAGCCTACAGCAACCGGGGATCTACAAAGTTCAGGCTCGGTAAACACGATAAGGCTTTTGCTGACCTAAATAAGGCTATCCGTCTGCAACCTGATTTCATAAACGCTTACATCAATCGCGGTGTAGCACAGTTAGGTTTGGGCAATATTGACGAAGCAAAATTGGATTTTCAGACTGCATTGGAACTGGCAGAACATCAGGAAAACGATAACTTCAAAACCTATGTTGAGAAACGGCTCCAAGAGCTCAACGCTGTTACACCGCAAGGTTGTAAAGGCTAAACTTGCCTTAATGTAGCATAACCCAAGTTGCTACTTACGAGATTTTTGGCATGCAGACAGCGTTTTCATCGAATCTGTAGCATAAGTGATTTCTACTTGTTTTATGCGTAAAAACATAGTATGATTTAGTATATGATTGTTCGGCTATGACTCCGTTTACCAAATTTCTTCCGAGAAAAGGAGTGAAATCATGCAAACTCATATTGTGACAAAAATCATTGATGGCGATACGGTTGAGGTCAGTCCTGAAATTTCCCGCCGAACCGCGTTACAGACTCCCATGGAGAGGCTAATAGGATCCCCTCTCACCGAGACACCTGCACAGCAGTTGGGAAGTCCGAATATGTTTAATAAGATTCGTTTAAAAAATATAAATGCCCCGGAAAGTGGAACTCCACAAGAGGAAAAAGCTATTCGCTATCTGAAACAATTTCTGGAGGGAAAACGGGTGACATTCAAACCGGTGGGTATTTCTCACGATCGCGTAGTCGCCGATGTATGGCGATATCCAGACCACGCGTTTGTAAATGCACTCATGGTCTATAGCGGACACGCTAAATGGGCGTACCCGCCGGGCTAAGAAAATTGCTGAGGCGAGATTAGATTACAAACTGCTTTGGAATTAGCAGCGCAAGCGTAGTAAGGACTCCACAGTCAATCAGGCAACCTCAAAACGGCGTAACAAGAACCTCGGCGTGATGGTTAAAGGAATGCCTCCTTCTGAAAATGCCTAATGAATATCGTTGGACGAAATGTAATAATCGAATTTGCACAAAGACATCCGAATGCCAAATCCGCGCTCAACCGCTGGTATAACCTGATGCGTCAGGAAACTTTTAATTCATTCGTTGATTTGCGTAAGCTTTTTCCCCAGGCAGATCAGGTGAAATTGCGAAAAAATAGATTCAATCCGCAAGATAAAATATGGACAATCTTCAACATAGGTGGTAACAATTTTCGCCTTATCGCCTCTATACAATATAACCCAACGGATCGGAGAGTTACGATCGATAAAATTCTAACCCATGCAGAGTACGATAAAGGGAGATGGAAGGAGTAAACCATGTTGACAGAAATGCAAACTTTGCCTCACGTGGCGTTACCGCCTACGTCTTTGGAAGTCCTAAGTATATCTCAATTGACGGACAACTCTAAACGCTTGCAGACGCGAACCCCACAACCTACAGTACTTTCCTCTTACTCGGAAAGTGATTATCATTGGCTGGTGGGGGTGTTAGATAAACTGATTGGGTTTATACATCGTGGCGAGGATCGCAGAGTCCCCGAATTGATTGAAAACGATTATGAATGGGCGCATGCATTGCTTATAGAATTGGTCGATGCGGTGGGTGAAAGTGATACTCATCCTTTACGCCCCTTAATGGAATTTATCTGCCAACTGATTGACAACTATGAGGATGCGTATGTCCCAGAACTGACTGAACTGTTTCCAGAGTTGGCAGAAGAAGTCCCTATAGAAGCAGCAAGCAAAGGCAGAAAGTCCATTTCAAATATACCCAAACAAAGCGAAAATGTCCTCGCCGCACAAGCCTTTTTTTCAATGGGTTATCTCCTTTATCAAGGCAACCGGAAGGAAAAAGCACGTTCTGCTTATAACATGACAATTACGTTGAAGCCTGATTCTTGGGAAGCCTTTTATAATCGAGGGATTGTGCGGTATGATCTTAGACAATATGCGGAGGCAATGACCGACTTTAACCAAGTAATAGAATTGAATTATAATTTCGCTAGTGCCTATCACAATCGAGGTATAGTGTATTCCAGACTCGACCGACATAAATCTGCGATCGCTGACTTTGATAAAGCAATTGGGTTAGGACTTAATTCTTTTGAGGCTTACTGCCATAGAGCTTTCGCGAAGACCGCTCTCGATCAATATGATGCTGCGGTGTCTGACTACGATAAGGCAATTGAGTTGAACCAGGATTTCGTCGAAGTATATGCAGTATATAATATTCTTGGTATTTTACGGAGTGAACTAGGTCAATACAATGAAGCCCTTGCCGATTATGCAGAAGCAATTCGCATAAAACCTGATTATGCAGAGGCTTATGCTTATAGGGGTGTACTGAAAGTCCACTTAGGCAGAATCAATGAAGCAAGATCAGATTTCCAGAAGGCATTAGAATTAGCAAAACGTTCCGACAATAGTAGTAGCCTCAAAGATTTTGTTGAGGATCAGTTACAACAGCTCAATCAAGCAGCCTCAAAGCAGAATAGTAAGAAACCGCGCCGCGGTGGACAGTGGAAGGGAAAAGTCAAGATGGCCGAGGACTTCGATGAGCTTCCTGAATCCTTTATGACGCCCACCAGCGAAGAAGATGAATGAACTCGCTATGATGGTTTGGCGATCACCTTAGTCCCTGAAACAAAAGTTGATGCCTAAGAATAAATTCCCATCTTTTTCCAAACGTGATAAACTAAAGAAAACTCTCATTACACTAAGGTAAAACAGTTTATGAACTTTCCAACGCTGTCAGAGTCAAGACGCGTAGAGATGCTCCAACCTCCAACGGGGCAAGTGCGCATGGTACTTGACACTGACACCTATAACGAAATTGACGACCAGTTTGCAGTTGTCCACGCACTGCTTTCGCCTGATCATCTCAACGTTGAAGCACTCTACGCCGTGCCTTTCCACAACAACCGCTCAAGCAGCCCCGAAGACGGCATGGAAAAAAGCTACGATGAAATTCTGAGGCTTTTGGACTTCCTCAATGTCCCCGCCGATGGTTTCGCCTATCGCGGTGCCAGCGCGTTTCTCTCCGATAACGAGACTCCCGTGCCGAGCGATGCCGCGACCGATATGATTGCGCGTGCGATGGCAGCGACGCCTGAAGATCCGCTTTACGTGGTTGCTGTCGGGGCAATAACGAATGTCGCTTCTGCTATCCTCATGGCGCCTGAAATTATCAACCGTATCGTTGTCATCTGGCTTGGAGGCAATCCGTTGTACTGGCCGCACACCCGAGAGTTCAACCTTATGCAAGACCTTCTTAGTGCGCAAGTGGTTTTGGATTGCGGCGTACCATTCGTTTGGCTACCCGCACGTGGGGTCGTCTCACATCTGCACACAACAGTCGCAGAGATGGAACGCTATGTGTTGGGTAGAGGCAGAGTCGGAGATTATCTCGTTAAGATTTTTAAAGACTATTCAAGCGACCATTTTGCTTGGTCGAAGGTGATATGGGATATATCTGCGACAGCATATCTCATCAATCCAGAGTGGGTACCGACAGAAATTGTCCACAGTCCTATCTTGACGGAAGCGGCAACATGGAGTTCTGATAACAGTCGCCATCTCATGCGCGTCGCGTCAAGCGTGAATCGGGATGCGATTTTCCGGGATCTATTTGAGAAATTAGAGAAGCACACGGATTAGTTGTTTGCTGAAACACCTATTCACGTAAAATTGGCGAGGTTGTAACCTCGCCAGCGAGAATACGAAGTCCTACGTGAGTGGAACGTCCCATTCGTCCGCACAAATAACTTCAAGCTGATCGTGGGGTTTGAAGTAATCGGTTGGATGATGGTTTTCACCCATATCGCCGAACAATCTCCGACGGCGCGGGGTCATCCGTGCGAGTACGTCCGCGGGAAGTTTGTCATAGTCATAAGGGCGGGACCACATCTGTCCGTAGCGGAAGGTCACGCTTTTTCGGATGCGTTCCGTCTGATTCGGACCGACACCGTGCCACAATGCCCATGGAAAGATGACAGCGTCTCCGGCTTCCGCAAGGACCTGAACTGCCCCCTCTGGATACTTCCCTTTTTTAAATCCGTTCTCAGGGAAAGAAACCTTGTGGCTGCCCGGCACACACATAAAATTCCCCTGATTCGGTTCCGTCAGATCCGTTAAGAAAAATTGGATTTTGAATTGCAACGGTAAACTATCCGGATGTGGATGAATCCGTTGAAGTGAGGGCCCAGCATCCGTATGAAACGCCATCAGAGCCTCTGCATCAGGGTGTCGGACATAGATTTGCGTTCCCATGATTTGGAGATACGGACCCATCATTGAAAGGATAGTCCCGAAGAGGCGCGGATGATCGGTGAGCGGATCCAGAGCATCTGTGTATTCAATTGCACGGATAATCGTATAAGCACCTTTCCCGAACCGATTATTGCCTTGTAGACTCGGTGTCTCTTGGACATACGCCTCAATCACCGAATCCACAGCCGTCAGAAGCGTCTCAATTTCGGTGGGTGAAAGGACGTTTTTGATGATCAGGAATCCCTCTTTTTGCCACTCTTTTTGTTCGACATCCGTCAAGTAGGGAGATACCATGGTTTTGCTCCTTTTGTGGAGAAAATTACGGGTCAATTGTTGCGAATGGGTAGATTAAAAATAATTATAGACAATTTACAATGCTGTGTCAACCCCGTTTTGCCAAGAAAACTCAACGTTTTCACTGAATTTGCGTCTAATTAATTAACGAAACGTATGTAGATTGATTACAGAATCGTGAGATTGCAAACCGCTTCAGTAAAAACTCGAGAAAGGCAAGGTTAGAACCTGACCAGCGAGGATAACAGCGTCTGGCTCCAATAGAAAAGTATGAACAATTTCACAAAAATCCTTACCACTATCCGTCGCCCTTTTCAACAAGAACTCCGAAACGGATGCCGCGACGATGTCGTCGTCAACGGATTGGGGAACTATGTACAGTTGTGGGTAAAGAATGGAGAGACCTTCACATTGGAGGGAGCTGAAAAAGAGGTACTCAACAATTTGTCGAACCTCTTTGAAAATTACGCAGGCGTATCGTCCACCGAACGCCAACGTATACTTGAGGATGCAACGAAACGAATTAACGCGGCACTCGGACACGGGCAACGAAATGCCCCAGATAGAGTCGGGACAGGTGCCAAACCGACACAAACACGCCAGCAGCCAAGAGTGCAACGTACACGTTCCAAAAAGAGTGCCCAAACGGATATGTTGTCTCTCTTTGCGGAGGTAGAAAGTAACCCGGAAAGCGAGTCTCCAAAGCAGGAGCAGGCATCGGAACGTCCAGTTTCTACGGTGCCAACGGGAGATTTGCCGCTTTTCCAAGACACAGACGCTCCGTCCCAGCGAGATAGTCATCGGTCTCCAGCGGAAACCAGCGGAAACCAGCGGCAAGAAGTAGCAGCCAGCAAGCCCGCTGACCACCAATCAGAATCCGTTCCAATCTCAGATACCCCCGTTTCAATAGATGTCGATTCACTTGACTTTCTATCCCAACCCCTTCAGTATCTCAAAGGGATTGGTCCGCGTCGCGCCGAAATGCTTCAAGAAGAACTCAGTATCCAAACGGTTGGTGACTTGCTGGCATATTATCCGCGCGATTACATCGACCGCTCCAAAATGGTAGAGATTTATAGGGTGGGTAGAACAGGAGATGACGAACCCGAAACAATACAAGGTAAGGTCGTCAATCACACTTCATCTCCGACAGCAAAAGGGAAACGGATCGGTAAGATTTCAATTTACGACGGCACGGGTGTAGCCTTGCTCGTTAACTTTGGTAGGCGTATCGGTGTTATGAAAGCACTACTTCCCGTTGACACCGAGGTTGTCGTCAGCGGCAAGTTTTCTCGCCGTTACAATGAAATCCAAGCCACCGACTACGAATTTGAACTGTTTGAAGAAGAAAACTTAATCCATACGAATCGAATCGTTCCGAAATATCCACTCACGGCGAAACTCACGGTGAAGATGCTGCGTGCTTGGATGCGGACGGCGTTGGATGCGCATGGACAACAGATACCCGAAATCTTGCCACTTGCACTTCGCCAACGGCAACGCTTGATTGACAGACAATCCGCCATTAACGAGATACATTTTCCGACATCGGAGGCACATCGGGAAGCGGCGCAAAAACGGCTCGCTTTTGAGGAGTTTTTTCTTCTCAGTGTCGGGATGGAGATGAAAAAGGAACGTCGTATCTCGGAGGACGGTATTGCGTTTCGGGTTGGAATGGAAGATAAACCTGGAACGTCTCCTGAGCGCAAGGCTATAGAGGAAACCTGCGGTACAATGTTACGGGATTTTCTTGCTTCGCTTCCTTATGAACTCACAGGCGCGCAAAAGCGGGTTTTCGCTGAGATCCAAAACGATATGCGACAGAAAACCGTCATGAATCGACTCATTCAAGGGGATGTCGGTTCAGGTAAGACGGTTGTTGCAGCGATGGCGTTGCTCTGTGCTATCGAAAACGAGTATCAAGGCGCGCTGATGGTTCCGACTGAAATCCTCGCCGAACAACACTATTATAATCTCTCAGAAATGCTCGAAAATTTGCGTAAGGATACTGGTCAAGCTGGAGGCGCGAACATAAACGTTGTGCTTCTCAAAAGTGATCTGCCAAAACCGGAGCGCGAAGAGGCATTGGCAGCAATTGCCGATGGCACCGCAGACCTCATTGTTGGAACGCAGGCGTTGATACAGGAAGGTGTCGATTTTCACAAACTCGGACTTGTTATTATCGACGAACAACACCGGTTCGGCGTGATGCAACGTGCAACGCTCCGTAACAAGGCACAGACAGCAAATGGAAAGCAAAAGCAAACCGCCGTCGCCCCTCCGGCACCGGACGTACTCGTCATGACTGCAACCCCGATTCCGAGAACGTTGGCATTGACGCTCTATGGGGATCTGAACGTTTCTGTTATTGATGAGATGCCGCCCGGCAGACAAACGATTAAGACCTATTGGATAAAGGAGAAGGAACGGAAGAAATTATACAGTACCGTTCGGAAGGAGATCCAACGCGGCAGACAGGCATACATCGTCTACCCACTCGTTGAGGAATCCGAAAAACTGGAAGAACTCAAAGCCGCCACAGAAATGGAAGCGCATCTTCAAAGTGAGGTATTTCCTGATCTGCGTCTCGGGCTTTTGCATGGGCAAATGAAATCTATTGAGAAGCAGGAAGTGATGACGAACTTCAAGGATCGACACATCGATATTCTTGTTTCAACGACGGTGATTGAGGTAGGTATTGATATTCCAAACGCGACGCTGATGGTCATTGAGAATGCAGAGCGGTTTGGGTTGTCACAATTACATCAATTGCGTGGACGTGTCGGGCGTGGCGAGCATCAATCGATGTGTTACCTTGTCGCTTCGCCCCGGGGTGATGACTCTTTTCAGCGCATTCAAGCAATGATCCGGACAAACAACGGCTTTCGGATTGCAGAAGCAGACTTGAACATCCGCGGTCCGGGCGAGTTTTTCGGCACACGCCAATCGGGCATCCCAAATTTCAAGATTGCAAACATCATTGAGGATGCTACACTTTTGGAAGCGGCGAAAAAAGAAGCGGAGTTGCTCATCAAAGCCGATCCAACACTGAACGCACCTGTGCATCAGTTGCTGAAGCGGATGTTACAGAAACACTGGCGAGACAATTTGGAAATAGCGTCTGTCGGTTAGTTGTACGTTACGTGGCGAGCCCTGCGTTTACCAACCGATATAACTGTGGGATAGTGATTGAGAAATCGCCAGAGATGTGATAGCCTTCACCGCCATCTTTCACTGTACGGATAAGAATTGTTTTCTTGGGACGGTGGTAGTAGTGGGCATCGGTAGGTGCACCTTCGTCTTGGAAATCGGGAAAATCGATCAGGTCAAAGTTTGCAGTCGTGAAGTGTCGGATCTCCTCACCGTGTTGGGTTGCAATGTTGCGAGCCATTGAAAGGCTTTTGAGGTAAACTTCGGGTCCCATAACAGCGGAGCCTAAGTTGAGAAAAACGCCGTCTTCCAATCGAGAGACACTGTGCGCAAAACGTAGAAAATCCTCACCTGTTGTCCATCCCATTGCGGCATAGTCAGCCGCAGGATGCTGGTCGATGATGTCGTATCCGATGCCTTTGTGAACAGTGAACGGTATACCTAACCGATACGCCGCGGCAAACATACTCACGTCGCGATGTGGAAAGGGAATGCCCATTTCGCCTTCTTGGATTAATCTCCCGACGGCTTCTCCGCAACCGATCTTGTCTCGGTAACCCCGAACAATCGCTTCGTTCAGGTACCGTCCAGTTTCCTCCCAATTGCCGAACTTCCCATCCCAAATATAGTCCTCTACATCTTCAAGTGTCGCGCCGATGTGTGCGAGTTCAAAATCGTGGATAGCACACGCGCCATTCGTAGCGACATGCGTGAGGATACCGCGTTCCATCAAGTCAATGATGAAACGGGAATTGCCGCGCCGCATGACGTGTGCGCCCATCATCCAGATGACCTGTTTTCCACGGTGATGTGCCTCGACAATGCGATCTGAAACGGCGGAGAGATGTGGGTTCTCGTAGCGCGGCGTCTCCACGTCTAACGGGTAGACATCTGCGACTGTCATCTTGTGTTGGCGTTCAGGGAGCGGAAGAATTGTGAGTAAGTCTCGATTCAATTTGTCCATATTTAGCTCATCTCAACCTAACCTACAGAACTGACAACCCGTTCCCTACGCCGCGAACTTAGCAGAGACAATTTTCGAGATACCCGCCTGTTCCATCGTCACGCCGTACATGGCATCAGCGATTTCCATCGTGCGACGGTTGTGTGTGATGATGACAAACTGCGTATTCTCGGCGTAGGCACGGATAAGATTGGTGAAGCGGAGGACATTTGCCTCGTCAAGTGCGGCATCCACTTCGTCGAGTACACAGAAAGGACTCGGCTTGATTTTGAAGACAGCAAATAGGAGTCCAATCGCCACCAACGAACGTTCTCCGCCGGAAAGTTGCGTGATACTCTGTGGACGTTTGCCTGGAGGACGAGCAATAATATCAATACCCGAATCAAGCACGTCGGACGTATCCGTCAATAGCAATTCGGTTTCGCCGCCACCGAAGAGTTGTGTGAAGACCTCTTGGAAGTTCGTCTGCACCTGTTCAAACGTCTCAAGAAACACGTCTCTCGATGTCTGGTTAATTTTCTCTATCGCTTGGTAAGTGGCTTGGATCGACTGTTCGACATCAGCGCGCTGGGCAATAAGAAAATCGTGGCGTTTTTTATGTTCTTCGTAAGCCTCAATCGCCTTGAGATTTACTGCACCCATTCCAGAGAGTTCTGCCTTCAACTTTTCAATGCTATCCAACAGGTCAATCTCATCCATCGCTTGTTCGGTATCCATTAGTGGTGGCAGTGCATCGATCGAAACCTGATATTTATCGTGGATGCGCGTTGAAACCGATTTTATGCGCATCTCAAACTGCGTTGTGGCGACTTCGAGTTTATGACGTTGGCGGTTCTGTTTCTCGAAGTTTCTACGGGTTGTGCGCATTTCCTTCTGGAGAACCTCTACTTCCTGAAGGAGCGTCTCACGTTCTTCAGTCAGTTGATCAACGCGTGATTCAGCTACGGCGCGATCTCCCTCTAACCGGAGAAACTCGCGTTGCGCTGCGGCTACCTGTTCCACGAGATCACTTTTTCTCTGTTCATCTGTGTCAATAATTGCCTGTTGTTCAGCGATATCCTTTGTTGTTCGCTCTTGTGTCTCCTTGAGCGTCTGAAGTTCGGACGCTAAACCCTCCAGTTTCTGACGCTGTCCTGCCAAGAAGACTTCCATCTCCTGACAAGTGCTTGCGACCTCAGCGTGTTTCCGATTTTCGCTCTCAATCTGCTCGGACATGCGTTCGATCCATCGCTCGGTACGCGTACTCTTTTGCGTCAAGGTCTGAATTTCAGTTTCAAGTGCCTGTTGTTCTTCGCGCGATGTGGCTACGGCACTGTCCAATTCACGGTTTTCGACCGCAAGTACAGCGAGTTGTTGTTCGAACCGGATAACTTGGAGGTTTGCCTGCTCTACGTCTTTCGTCAATGACGCTTTTTCAATCCGCTTATCCTGCCATTGAGCAGTGAGTGTCTGCCGCGTTTTTTGCAAGTTCGCTATTGTCGCAGCGTACGCTTTGCGCTTCTGATCCATCCGATTGGAGTTCTGTGTTAGCTTCCCGATCTCGTCCTCAAGTGTCTCAAGTTCACGCGCACGACTGAGGAGTCTGCCTTTTTTCTGGTCTATTTGACCACCAGTGATGGCACCAGATGTATTAATGACTTCACCGTCTAACGTGACGAGGCGTGCGTTTAGACGGAACTGACGGGTCAACGCAATTGCCGAATCCAAATCTTCAATAACGAGCGTATTGCCCAGGAGATGTCGCATTGCAATTTCGTATTTGAGATCGTAATCGATCAATTCCTCAGCGATTCCAATAACACCGGGCTGCTCCAGCAATGCCTCATCATCAAACCTACGTCCACGTAGAATATCCAGAGGGAGGAACGTTACCCTACCTGCGCGATGCTGTTTGAGAAAAGCGATTCCCTTTTGGGCAGCCTCAGCGGTTTCAGTAATGACATTCTGGATAGCACTACCGAGTGCCACCTCTATTGCAACCTCATATTCGGTATCCGTTGTGAGGAGTTCCGCAACAACGCCGCACACACCCTGAAACTGATCGGGATAGTGGGTTTTCGCCTGCATGATCGCCCGGACACCGGTATAGTATCCTTCATACGCCGATTGCAATTCCTGTAGCGATTTAAGCCGTGAGACGTTGGCACCTAAAGTATTCTGTAAACCTTGGATTTCGGCTTCAATCTTACGGAGGGCATCTTGATTCTCGTGAAAGTCTGTCTCTGCCTGGTTTTTCTCGGCTTCGATCTGAACAAGTGCTGCCTTGAGTTGTGTTTCGGCATATTGGACTTCATCGCGAGTATCAGAGGCAGTGCTAAGTTCAGCCATTAATGCCGTCTTATTTTCTTTCAGGCGGTTGAGATTCCCTTCGGTATTCGTCAACGTATGCTCGATCGTTAAGCGTTCGCGTTCGTGTTCTGCCAACTCCGTTACGATCTCTTGTAAGGTAGCTTGTGTTTCTTGCACAGAATCTTTGGCACTGCTGATCCGTCCAGCGAGTTGCGTCAGCAACTGCTGGCGTGCTGCCAATCGGCTCTCTTCTATCTTGCAGGATGCCTCAAGTTTTTGATATTCTTGGTTCCGTTCCCGCTGCTGTGTAAGTATACCTGTTTGTTGCGCTTTTAAAGATTCGAGCGTTTGGAGTGCGCGCTCCCGTTGCCGTTGAATGTTGAGTTGACGCTCCTTGTGAAGGACGATCTGACGTTCGATTTGCTCAATCTGTGTTTCAATCTCGCGAAGTGCTGTCTGTCCTTCACGTATAGCGTCATCCAACTCAGATCGGCGATTTGTGGAGTTCTCAATGCGTTCTTCAGCGACTTTAAGGGTTTCAGAAGCACTCGCGACAGTGGTTAAAACCTCATCCAAGTCGGTTTGGGCTTGGTCATAATCTATCCGGAGTTTGTCGTATTCCCTGTGCGCGAGTTCTAATTCAAACTGCTTCAACTGCGCCTGTTGTGTATTATAGTGCCGTGCCTGTTCCGCCTGTTCCTTGAGCGACTCGGTTTCGCGCTGTAACTCCAGAATCACGTCGTTGATACGGGCGAGGTTTTGTTCGGTCTGTTCGAGTTTACGGAGTGCTGTTTTCTTACGGTGTTTATATTTCGTAATGCCGGCGACCTCATCGAAGAGAAAGCGACGTTCTTCGGGACGGACGTTCAGGATCAAATCAATCTTACTCTGCTCCATAACGGAGTAAGCATCTACGCCGATACCTGTGTCCATAAAGAGTTCGCTGATGTCTCGGAGACGACACGGACTCTGATTAATCAGATAGCGGCTTTCACCACTGCGAGTAAGATGACGACACACCTCAACTTCTGGAGATGCGAGGGCAAGTTTGAGAGCCTCTTGTGTGGGCGGATCGGGGTTCTCTGAACCATTTCCATTTGAAAAACGTAGTGCGACCTCTGTTTTCTGTGCGGGTGCAAAATTAGCACCACCGTTGAAAAGCAGGTCGCGCATAGAACTACACCGAAGCGCACGAGCACTCTGTTCCCCAAGCACCCACCGAATCGCATCGGAAACGTTGCTTTTCCCGCATCCGTTGGGTCCGACAATAGTCGTGATGCCGGGTTCAAGCATGAGATCGATTTCTTCGGCGAAACTCTTAAATCCACGAATTTTGATGCTGTTTAAGTGCAAAGGTCTGACCTCCCACTATAAATTTAGATGATTATCGAAATGATAAGCAGTTTTAAGGTGCAACTTTCAAACGTTCACCTTGCAATGCGAAGGCACGTCTGCAATCTTATTATAGCGTGAACCTTCATATAATACGCAATATAAGCAAAAAAAGTTTCACGATTCTTAAGTGTCCACGGTTCTCGCGAGTGTTAAAACGTCGATTTCAACTGGATCGGCAGTCCACAATTCATTCACTGCTTCATGAATCGTAGCACCGGTGGTAAAGACATCGTCAAAGATCAGGAGTCGTTTGTCACGGATAACATCTGGGTTCCGGATTTCAAAAGCACCGACGATATTCTGCTGGCGGGCTTCTCTGTCCAAACTGCTTTGTGCGATTGTGTGTCGCTTCCGAACCAATGTATCTGTGAGAATTGGTACACCTTCCGCGTTCCCAATCCCGTTAGCAAGGAGCGTCGCCTGATTGAAACCGCGTTCCCGCAGCCGTTTTTTATGAATTGGAACAGGCAAGATAAAGTCGTATTCCGCAATGCTACAATCCGAAGGAATATGTGCGTTTAGCAGTTGCGTTAGGTGTCGTGCAAACACCTTTTTCTTCTCAAATTTAAAGAAATGTATTGCTTGTTGGAGCGTTGTTTGGTAAAATGCTACGGATCTCAGTTTCCCATAGCGCGGTGGGGTGATAGCGCACGCATCGCAAAGTCCATTGATACCCGGCGTGCCACATATATCGCACCAAGGCGGTTCGACGAATTGAACATCCTGCCAACAGTTATTGCAGATATAAGGTATGGATGTAGCCCCAAGAAATTCCTGGCAGACCTGACATTCTGCGGGATAGAGGAAGGTTATTGCGGTTTCGGACATATCCCGCAAGAGAAGAGGTACTTGCATGCCGATTGGCTTTGATCCCATGAAACGCTACCTGATTGAAATAAAAAGTTATTATATAATAAGTTTAACACAATAATCTTTTAATGTCAAGTTAAAAATTGACTGGTTTTTGCAAGCCGTTTATCTTTACGGGACTAAGAAAAGGGAGATCAAATGTTATTTATCTCTGTAATTTATACTTTTGACAAAAAGCAATAAACAATGTATAATTAATTGTATAATTTATGGCGGGAAGTGGGCGGTTGCTCGCTTGGAACCAACAAATCGAAGCGACTTTTAGCGTTGGGACTGTTAATTTTTTACCCATTTATTATGATAAAGGTCGACACTTTATTCAACAAATTAGGAAGAGACTATGAAAAAGTTATGTGAAATCGAGGGTATCAAGTTTTATGACACACCTGAGATAGGCATAGCGTGCCGCGTGAGTGAAATAAACACTGTCGTCAGTGGAGTACCAAACCGAGGTAGTTTCAGACGAGATATGATCGATTACAAACACGTAGAGGATGCTTTTCCAAACTCAGAAGATAGAGAGAAGCAAATACAGTATCTTGAATATTTTGAAATGGGACAGAAGTTGTTTATCTCTTTACAGTTAATTTTGGTTCATTTGAATAGAGGCAAGCCTAACAAATACAAAGAAGGATATGACAGGGTCCTCCACGCAATCAAGGAAAATTCTATTCTAAAGTCAACACCAGCCTTTATTGCTATAAAGGAGATTCTACCACAAGGCGAGGAAGACTCTATTCTGAAATCGACCTCTCATTCAACAAATCAGAAAGAGAGTAAAAAAGAGTTATGTGAGATTGAAGGTATCAAGTTTTATGACACACCTGAGATGGGCGTAGCATGCCGCATGAGTGAAATAAATATCGCCATCACTGAGAAATCAAACCGAGGTAATTTCAGAAAAGATATGCTCAAGCACAAATGTATAAGGGATGCCTTTCCAGACCCAGAAAAGAGGGATAAGCAAATACAGGATCTTGAATATCTTGGAACGAGTAAGCAGCTATTTATTTCCTTGCAGTTAATTTGGATCTATTTAAAAGGAAGTACTCCCAACAAATACAAAGAGCGGTACGATGCAATCCTTCGGGGAATTGAGGAAGAATTTCCAGACTTAAAGGAGACTGCTTCAGATTCAGATATTCCCTCAGATTCAGGCACCATTCCAGATTTAGATACTATCCCACCTACACAGCCCAAACTCCCTGGTATTGAAAAAACTTATTCTTACCTTTACATAGCGAAGGGGCTTGATACAGAATCGTCTCCGCCTAGAATTAGGGATATCCACTTCGGTATAACTGCTGACGGTCTGAAGGATCGCATCAAAGATATTGAAAAGGGAAACTATTATGTGGGGGAACTTGTCGCCACAATAGCATTTGAAGGCACTCAAAGGCGAAGTGATGGAAGTATAGTTGCCAGCGAGGATTGCGCGGATTTAGAAAAGTGGTTCAAAACCAACCCGGATTGGCAAAATGTCCGTGGAAAGAAGGAAACTTTCCTTTATAAGGAACCATGGATATCCCTCCTTGAAAGTATAGAGAAATCGGAGAAAATGGGTCCTCCCTTCTATGCCTTATACCCAGGCGATTCTGTCATTAATGAACTTGTTCCGCCACATCTAATTTCCAGAGTTCATGACTTTGGAGAGAGCCTTGAAATGATAGAAATAGCGAGACTCTACAAAGGTAACGTCATTCCAGACGAAAAAAATTTGAGTGTGTCTTTTGATGGTGATTGGATTGTAGTCCAGGGGCTCCATCGGGTAAAAAAGCGATGAAAAGTCTTTTTGAGTAGAAAGGCATTTTACGTATAGAATCCCACTGGAGTATACTA
>JAPOOP010000491.1 GCA_026713385.1 Candidatus Poribacteria bacterium
AAAACGCTATTCGGATTTTGAAAATAGGGATTTGATGCTTATTATATCAGTATTTGAAGCATTCCCTCAGGCATTACATAAAATACCTCGATTGAAGTATATAGTTCGCAGAATCGATAACGAAGATGATGAAAACAGAGGAGTGAGTCATACCCTGACCAGTCGTGGTTACATAGAGTTTGCTGAATCTATTTTCACTCGCGGTAATTTTCGTAATTTTATTAATACACGTCGTATAATTGCCCACGAAAAGGCACATTTTTTATGGGCTTATGTTTTTAATAGAGAACTTAAAACGGACTGGGCGAAACTTGGAGGATGGCATCGCGATTCAAGTGAATCAGGTTGGTCAACAACCAAAGAACGGTCAGCGTTTGTATCAGATTACGCTTCTGAAAAAGATCCAAATGAGGATATGGCGGAAAGTATCGCAAATTATCTTGTATCACCCCATAGACTCCGTTCCTGTTGCACTGAGAAATATGAGTTTATTCATGAAATTATGCTTATGTATGTCGAACGGTGGGGCACGTCTAATGTTATGTAAATTTGGGAGAGGCTTATGAACACATCAAAACATTTTTCACGTCGAACATTTTTACGTGGTTTGGGGGTCGGTGCCGCTTTACCTTGGTTGGAAACGGTGGGATCCCTTGTTGCTTGGGCAGACACACCCATAGATGGAAAGGCGATTACGCGTTACCCGGATCCAGCGGTTGAAGTCATTGACCAGCGTTTCGCCAAATACAAAATCGGGAACGCCGTCGTAGAACGGCTGTGGACGGGATCGCGCTGGGCAGAGGGACCCGTCTGGTTCGGTGATGGGGGTTACCTCCTCTGGAGTGACATTCCAAACAATCAGATTCTGAAATGGCAGGAAGCCACCGGTATGGTGAGCGTCTATCGCAAACCCTCTAACTACACCAATGGACACACACGCGATCGACAAGGTCGACTTATCAGTTGTGAACACGGTACACGACGTGTCACACGAACCGAATATGACGGAACAGTTACCGTCCTCATAGACAACTTCGAGGGCAAACGCTTCAACGCACCGAACGATGCAGTCGTCCACCCTGATGGACATATCTGGTTTACCGATCCCGGATACGGTATCCTTTCCGATTATGAAGGACATAAAGCAGAATTTGAATTACCGACTTCCGTTTATCGCTTGAATCCAGACTACGGCGAAGCAGTCGTTGTGACAGATGAAATCGAAAGACCCAACGGACTCTGTTTTTCACCCGATTACAATAAACTTTACGTTGCTGATACCGGTCCACCGAAAAACATCGTTACCTATGATGTGGTCAACGGTGAACGGTTGGCTAACAAACAGGTATTCGCGGATATGGCACCCGGGGCAGCGGATGGGCTTCGATGCGATACCGATGGAAACCTGTGGGCAGGTGCTGGTTGGGTCGGTGACGGTTACGATGGTGTGCATATCTTCGCACCAGACGGAACGCTGATCGGGAAGATCCATCTTCCAGAAATTTGTGCAAATATCTGCTTCGGCGGTGTGAAACGAAACAGGCTTTTCATGGCAGGTAGCCAATCTCTCTATTCAGTGTATGTCAATGCACAAGGGGTACCCTACTTTCAAACGCACCATGAACACTGAGAGTGAAGTGTCTGGAATCGGAGTTCTCTCCTACCGTTAGCGGTCAGCAGTCGGTGGAAATTTCTGAATAGCGGATGACACGGATTACGCAGATTACGCAAATTTTAGGGTTCTCTGGACATCGAGTGCTTAATTGTCTGAATCAAGATTTTCAGGAAACCTCTTCGATCTTTTCAAGATGTCCCATAAACACTTGACAAGTCATAAAAAACAAGGTATAATTCTGTTATAGGAGTTCTGGAACGAGAAATCACATAGTGACAGCAGCGGCTTTTCACGAGTTTCGCACTGTTTTAACTGTGGAGAGCTAACGAAGGAATAGTTATGAACACTTCAAAGCAACTTTCACGTCGAACGTTCTTACGCGGTTTAGGTGTCAGTATCGCTCTACCGTGGTTGGAGGTTATGGGATCCCTTACCTCGTGGGCAAACGCCCCGGCAAGTGGAGTAGCACACCAGGCAATTCCGAATCGGATGGCATTCCTTTACGTGCCCAACGGAAAAATTATGGAGGATTGGACCCCGAAGCAAGTCGGAACTAACTATGAACTCACGGATATCCTGAAACCCTTGGAAAATGTGAAAGACAAGATGTTGGTGCTAAGCGGTCTAACGGCTGATAAAGCCCGTGCTAATGGGGATGGCGGTGGCGATCATGCCCGAGCAATGGCAGCCTTCCTTACAGGTGCACAGCCCCGTAAAACTGATGGTGCTGACATTCAGGCTGGCGTCTCTGTTGATCAGGTCGCGGCAGCGCATATGGGTAACCAGACCCGAATGCCTTCGCTTGAACTCGGAATCGATCCTGGAAGAAGAGCGGGAAATTGCGATTCTGGCTATAGCTGCGTCTATTCATCAACACTGTCATGGCGTTCCGGCACGCAACCGCTTCCGAAAGAGGTAAATCCGAAACTCGCTTTTGAACGGCTGTTCTCCTCTCTGCCTGACACACAACGAGAAGAACGCGATCAACAGCGAAAAAGTATCCTCGATTTTGTCAGACAGGACTCAAAAGAGTTACTCGGTCAGGTCAGCGGGAATGATGTCCGGAAACTCGATGAGTACTTCTCCTCTATCCGGGACATTGAAATGAGAATCGCATCGGCTGAAAAGTTTCCACCGATCGAAAGCCCAGACTATACCGTGCCGGAGGAAATTCCAGCAGATTATCAGGAGCATCTGCATCTCATGATGGACCTGATGGTACTCGCATTTCAGGCGGATGTAACCCGCGTTACGACCTTCGTCCTCGCAAATGAAGGGAGCAACAAACCCTATCCGTTTGTCGACGTTCCAGAGGGACACCACTACTTGTCACATCACAGTGGTGATGAAGAGAAGATAGAAAAAATCAAACGCATTGATATCTTCCACTCTCAACAACTGGCGTATTTCTTAAAAAAAATGGACGCGACTGCTGAAGGGGATGGTTCGCTCTTAGATCATTCAATGATTCTATACGGCAGCGGGAATGCAGATGGCAACCGACACAGTCACCACGATCTCCCAATTCTGCTCGCTGGGAATGGCTGTGGCACGATCAAAAGTGGTCGTCACATCCGCTATCCGAAGGAGACCCCGCTCAACAATCTCTGGCTATCAATGCTCAATCGGATGGATGTCGATCTTGCCCAATTAGGCGATAGCACCGGTAGCCTGAAAGGGTTGTCTTAGAACGTAAGGTTTTCACCATAAGGCACGCCTATAGAAGTGAACCGTGCTATCGGTGCTCGCTGATTGCTGACTAACCCCTCCTCGTAAGAGAAAACCATAGTCTCTACCCCTTATCGCATTTGAAATTGATTGGCGAGGTATCCCAACCTCGCCTTACCGTAGTTTTCTGCCAACTTTTTAGTCTGCTGCGGGTGCACCGGTCTCAGCGATCCTCATGAGCTGATCATCGTCCAAGTCAAGGTCTACGTCCTCAGAGAACGGCTGTGGAACCTTGTAGGGGGTCTTCGCATAAATCTCAACGACATTCTCATCAGGATCATAGAAGTAAATCGCCAGAGCAATTCCGTGATTCACTACACTCCGAATCCTTACCCTTTCCGACTTCAGAAGTGTATAGAACTGTTTTAAATCAGCGAGATCCTCAACAATAAACGAAACCTGCTGAACAACCTTTGCCCCCGGTGGGGCATCTCTGCCCGGACATAACGCAAGTTCATGGTGTTCCGATTCTGGCTGTGCGCTCAGGAAAATAATATGTCCTTCTGGATGCGCGTCGGTAACAGTGAGACCGAGAATACTGGTATAGAAGTCCTGGGACTTTTGGACATCGGTGCAGTAAAGTCCGACATGGCCAAGTTCCTTAACGGCTAACATTTTTCACCCTCCTGCGGTATCGAAATCAGTAATCCCAATTTATCATGAAACTGGAAAATAGATCAAGTCGTTTCGGGATAATTTCTCTACTCTAAATTGTGTTAAGACGGGTGTTCGATTTTAACAGATAGATTTTTTGTAAAGCCCCGTTCTAATACCTCACTAATATTACTCTCAGTAATATTATGCGTTTCATCTGAATGTGCAGGTTAGGTCGAACGATAGCTCCACTTGACCTCCTCACCAGCATTTTCTCGGTAACAAATTCGGATAATTAGGGAGCAGTTCTGCCAAAATTATCTGGCATCCTGTTATTAAATAACGGGCACTTTTTGATCCAAAAGTACGATAGAATTCCGCAGTGTTATGCCCATGAACCCAGTTGTTGACTGGTTTCCAAGCAAAATATCATTACTTTGGAAAAACTAATTTTGATAATGGGTTTCATTATCAAAATATGAACATATTCACAAACTGATGTTAAAATGCTATAGGACGAAAAAGGTATTTCAAAGAGGAAAATTCGGTGCAGAACCGTTAAGCAGGTAAATTAAGGTGAGTTCGACATTAGACGCGTAGTGAATCAAAATCGAATCGCTGGGCAACATTCGGCGGAGGTGTAAACTTTCACTACGAGGTAAGTCTACGCTACAAAGACGACACACGGAGTGTGCCTACTACCTTTAAGATATTACCAATCTTTAAAGGGAAATATGCGTGTTTCTGTCGCCATCCCATAGAAACTCCATAAGCTCCCGGCGACGAACTCACCGAGAATTAAGCCGAAGAAGAACGGTGCCGCTTTTCGATGCAATTGCAACCCTCCCTGCTTGATAATCAGCCATTTTGCGATCGTGCTAATCACAAGCGAAATCCAGATCCAGTTCATACACCAATCTGCTGCACCAGAGACAGCATAACCAACGGCATGGAAGGGCCACCAAAAGAAACGCATCCGTAAAAACATCAGAAGGAACGTGAATCCCATTCCAATCCCCATGGATGTCACTTCCGGGATATTCGGTCCCATTGGAAAATTAAGTTGTTGTTGGAGTCGATTGAAAGGATGATGTGCAAAACTCCCTGCCGATCCAAAACGATACACATCGTGCAAATATGCCCAGAAAGACCCGATCGAACCGACAAAGACTGCTAACAGTATTGCCCATACCAGCGGTTTCGGATTGAACCGTGCCCGCGAGGCGAGTTGGAACCCCTCTAACTGGTGTGGCATCGGATGACTGCGGTGAGCACGATTGAAGAAAAACAGAAAGGAAAGTGCCGTAAGGTTTGCCCCGCCCATGCCTCGTGAGCCAAGAATCGTCGGTAAGGCGTAATCCGGTCCCATATAATGGAGATCGTGCGCGGGGGCACCAGATTCCACCCGCATTCGGGTGATACCTGTTGATAGCGCGAAATACATCGCAAAGAAAGCGATACCGAGTGAAATACTAATGCCTATCTTTACTGAAAAGGCAATGAGATAGATACACCCTAACACAATACCTACAATGGCAGTTCGGTACCGCATCGGTTCGACAGATTCATCAAGTCTGGAGCGTCCTGTGACGACTTGTCTAAAGACTTCTGTAAGGTATTTTCGGCTTGCCCATATCGCGAAAATCGCAAGCCCAAGATACGCGCCCAGCGATTGTTGGCGATCATACGGGAATCCCGGTAATCCCCGAACTCCGATGATGGCTCCACCGACCCGTTGCATTTTGCGAAACAGATAGAAGAACCAGCAAGAAAACGATAAGTCCAAAGGCATAAAGAATCCGAGTCCGATGACGAACGGATAGATAGAAAAGGGGGTCCAACCAATGGCGTTCCACGGCTTTTCCGTGAAAAATTGGCTAATATTCCGAAGCCGAACGCCAATAATTGGGATCGTCGGAAAGAGGTAACTGAACCCGTTAATGAGATTCAGCAATGAGACGAGAATAAACGCCGTCCAAAAAGGTCTGCCGCGGAAGAATTTTGCCCCGCTGTCGCGTGTCATTTCTAATGGCAGTTGGATAATTGGGTAGGCGAGCTTCTCACGTTCAGTCCACTGCTTCCGCAGCACAACGTTGATGCACAACATCACAAACACAAGGACTACAATGAAACTCGTCCACCACAAAGCCGGACCGAGCCATGCTTGTAGTACCTCTATGCGATAAAACGTTGTCTGTCCTTCGTAAAACCCTTCAAGAATCTGTTTATCTTGGACTGTTCCCCATGTTGGTATATATCGGTGGAGAAGCTCCCGCCATTCGTTCTCAGGTGTATCGAACCAGAAGACGTGCCCGATCATCGGGATGAGCACTTGGGCGTGGTCATGGGATGCAATCGCACTCGCCATACAAAGCATCACATAGATAACGAGCAGTTCACCGTGTGTCAATGCCCACTGTCGATTTATCCGCCGCACAAGTAGATTGAGGAGGGTGATCGTAAATACGAAGAAAACGGCGTTGAAAAACAGGGACATCGTTGTCGGAAAAAGCCCCCACCAGACCATTTCCGTGTACATAATCCAATAGCAGTTAACCGGGATAAGGATGAGGGATATTACAACCGATTTGAAAGTGACACCGCGGTTCAAAGCCGAAGGCATGTAATTCTCCTATAGTTTTCTCAGGCACTCATAGATGTGCCTATTCCATAACTGCTTGGAGCATCTGCACAATGGCGAGATGCCCTCTCGATTCGGCTAACGTCAGCGCGGTGTCGCCTTGTCTGTTTTTCAGGGTGGCATCGGCGTTATTCTCAAGCAATAGTTGGACAATCTCAGAATGCCCACGCCACGCCGCATACATCAATGCTGTTTCACCGGTGCGATTTTGGGCATTGATAACCGCACCTTCTGCAATCAACCGTTCGGTAATCTCCAAATTTCCTATCTTATGGATAATAAAGATTAGCGGTGTATTGCCATTGGCATCCGTGAGGTTCACGGCTGCTCCGCTTTCAACAAGAAACACCACTACGTCATCGTACCCTTTTTCTGCAGCGATGTGCAACGGAGTCCTGCCGAGCGCATCTTTTGTGTTTACATCTGCGTTCGTGTTGTGAAGATTCGTAGTATCGCCTGTCCACGCGGCTTTGAAGAGTTTATCCTCGGGTGTGTCTGAAAATTCAGAAATGACATGTTCCTGATTTGCGGGGAGATTCTTAAAGACCTGCACAACACCACTCTGCCATCGCACCTCAAGCCTATTAACGGTAGTGTACGCTCCCAGTCCGAGGTGGAGTCGACCGTCGTGACTGGACAGGTAACTTGCACTCCGATTGATCTCTCGTATTTGTGTGTGTCCGCCTGCCGTCAAGGTGACGCGCGTCCCAATTCCATCCCGACTGCTGATAACACCGACGGTTTTAATCCGAATCCAGTTGTGTTGTGTTTCGGTCTCGTTTCGCAGTAAGGTCACAGGACCGTTAGACTGCGTGACGAGCATATCGGCATCGCCGTCGTTATCATAGTCACCGAAAAGCGCACCGCGGCTTACGGCAGTGCTTTGAAAATAGCCTCCTGCACTCGCTGATACCTCTCGAAATGTGCCATCACCTTGATTACGGAAAATTTGATCTCGTTGGCGATACGTCAGAATATCGTGTGTGTCTTCAATAGTGTCAATGATATGCCCATTGGCGATAAATATATCTCGCCAGCCGTCGTTATCAGCATCGAAGAAGCCTGTGCCGAATCCGACGAACAAGTAACTCTCTTTACCGAGATGCGCTTCATAAATGACATCAGTAAACGTCCCATCACCGTTGTTACGGTAAAGCGCATTGGTTTCATAAGAGAGGTTCGTAACGAAAATATCGAACCATCCGTCGCCGTTATAATCGTCAGTGGCAACACCCATCCCTGCCTGTGCAACACCGTTGAAACTGTAAGCACAACCAGCAAGCAATGAAATCTCACTGAACGTTCCATCACCGTTGTTATAAAAAAAGTCGTTCCGGGTATCATCGTTTGCGACATAAAGGTCTGGAGCACCATCGTTGTTGAAGTCGGCTGAGACGACCCCTAATCCTTTTCCGTGAAACAAGCCACCAATACCGCCAACCCCGGCTTCATGGCTGACATCTGTAAAAGTTTCATCGCCGTTATTGCGATAGAGTGTATCAGGCGCGCCTTCAAATAGGGAAGGATGACAATAGGTTTGAATTCCGTCTTCCCCGCATGGACGATACGGAACATCCGTTGAATACACAAGATAGTTAACAACGAACAGATCGAGATGTCCGTCCCGATTATAGTCGAGAAAGCACGCGCTGCTGCTCCAACTTGGGTCGCCGACTCCAGCGTGAGTAGTGACATCTGTAAAGGTTCCATCACTGTTATTACGGTAGAGGACATTGACACCAAAATTGGTCACGTAAAGATCCACATCGCCATCATTGTCGTAATCAGCGCACGCTGCGCCTTGTCCGTAATTGCCGCTGTTTCCGACACCTGCAGTCATTGTGATGTCAGTAAAGGTTCCATCACCCTTATTGCGGTAGAGCGCGCTGGGTGTTTCATCTGCTGATGCCGACTCCTTCCAATAACCACTGTTCACAAGGTAGATGTCCAAATTACCGTCATTGTCGGCATCAAAGAAGGCACCCCCCGCGCCAAGGGTTTCAGGCAGGTGATATGCCCCTTCCGCACCATTGATGTGCCTAAAATTGATGCCTGCTTCCGCAGTCACATCAGTAAATTGGATCGCGGCAGATGACAGCGAGCGTGAAACACATATAAGGAGTACTATAAGGATGCCTATGCACTTAATTTTCATGTATGGAATCTGCGTCTTTGGCGAGTCGAAATCCGATAAAACTGGTCCCGATCGCTGGATATTGCCCAATTCGCGTGGAGCACCTCGCTAACTTTTCCTTGTTCAACCATGAGCCGCCTCTCACAACGCGGCGACTCCCAACCGTCGGTCCTTTTGGGTTTCGATCAGGACTCCGGCGATAGTACGTATCGGAATACCAATCAGCCACCCATTCCCAAACATTGCCAGCCATATCGTGTGTGCCGTAAGGACTTGCCCCTGTAGGATAGGCCCCAACGGGTTTCAGATGCGCGCTCGATTGTTTCCATGTGTTTGCATGGACGGTTGTTCCGTTGATGGATTGCGTGAAGGTATTACCCCAGGGCCACCGTCTGGCGTTTGTTCCGCGTGCCGCTTTTTCCCATTCCGCTTCGGTAGGTAGCCGCATGCCTCGCCACTTTGCGTAGGCAACAGCAGAATGCCATGATATACCTATGACAGGATAGTTCCGTTTCGTTTCTGCGATGTGGGGCCACGTCCCAAATTCACCATCATAACTGATCGGGGTGTGCTCACTACCAACGCCACCGTTTTCAAGCCAAAACCGATGGTATTCAGCGTTGGTTACCTCTGTTTTACCGATATAATAGGCATCCAGATAGATTTTGTGTGCCGGTGCTTCATTGGGCAGATCGTCATCGCTGCCCATAGTGAAATGCCCTGCAGGGATGAAACACATTTCGGGTTCGCTCCACGCACAGGGTGAAAATGCCAAGAGGACATAAAGTAAAATGAGAATATTTTTTAATGGCTTTCGGCTTTCAGCCGTCAGCGGTCGGAAAGAGGGTTTTGTTAGACGAAAACCTCTTAACCGATAACCGACTGCCGACCGCCGACCACTATTCTGTGGATTTTGACGTGAGACGTTCATATTCTTGATAGGTCTTCTCGGCTTCTGTGTGTGCTCCAGCGAGTTCATAAGCTTTGGAGAGATTGAGATAGAAGCGCGGTTCGGAGGGCTTTAAATGAATGGCTGTTTGATATTGCTCTATGGCTTTGGAATACTGTTCTAACATCAAATAAGCACCGGCAAGGCTGTTGCGGTAAGTTGCGATGTCCGGTTTCTGTTGAATTGCTTTCTGGTACATCGCCACCGCCTGTTTGTAGTTCTGCCCCTGAAAGTGAACGTAACCGAGTGCTTCATAGCCGCGCGTCTCTTGAGGGACAAGTGCGATATAACGTTCCAAAGATTGCGTTGCCTCAACCCGGAGTTGCCGCTTTAGTTGGATTCTACCGAGTCGGTACCACGGCTCGGCACTGGTCGGGTTTAGCTGCACAAATCGCTTGAGATGGGTCAATTGTTCTTCCTCAATAGATAGCACCTCAAAACGTTGTAAATTCCGCTGTGCTACTTCTGCTTCCCCAATACGGCGATAGGCAGTGCCTAAAGAAAAATGTGCCTTTGCGTGAAAAGGATCAATTTCAACGAGCTTTTTGAAAGTATCAATAGCGGATTGCCACGCTTCCTGTTGAAGAAAAGCATTACCAAGCGTATAGCGCGCCATCAGCGAAGTTGGATCGAGTTTAAGTGCGTGTTGAAGTTCACGAATGGCAGCATCAGTGAGATTGTCACGAAAATAGGCGATGCCTAATAGGGTCCGCGTGCGTGCATGATCCGGATCCATCGCTACTGCTTTCTGTAGGACTTGTGTTGCCTGCACGGTGTCACTTAAGTGAACAAGTAACACGTCACCCAGTTCATAATACGCCTCGATATAGTTTTCATCTGCGACTGTTGCCTGTCGAAACGCTTCAGCCGCGGCATGGGTCTCTTCAGCCCCTTTATAAATCAAACCCAAAACGCAGTGAGCATCCGCCAAGGAGGCATCCAGTGTGGCCGCTTTCTCTAAAGCGGTTCTCGCTTTTTCCTGCTCTCCGTGAGCGAGTGCGCGTAATCCAGCGTCATACAACCGTGCCGCTTCGGGATGGTATCTCGGTGCTGCCATGGTAAGTGAGGTTTGGAACAGTATAAGGAGCGCGAAAATGCATTTGAATGGGGTCATAGATTCGAGGGATAGTGTATAGGGACGGAGTTTCAACCCCGTCCACTACCACTATATTTGACGTAATTATTGCGACTTAATGTCTGCCCACGTTGTTGTGAGGCGTCCTTGCGGAGTGACAGGCGTTAAACCGAGCACAGAGCCAAGTCCATCGTTCATCAGATTTTGAATATCGGCTTGTTCGAGTGGCACATTGAAGACTGCAATCTCGTCCATCAATCCCAATGCCTGTCTTTCCGTAGGTGTTCCCCCTAAATGGACATCAACACCTGCAACGCCGAAGACACCCGTTGTATCCTGCTCGATGTCAACTTCACCATCGACGTAGAGAATTTTCTTTGCACCGTCGTAGGTGAAGGCGAGGTGATGCCACTGATCGTCGTTAACAACGCTGGGTCCGAAGAGCCAACTCGGATTCAGTTCACGGCTACCGACTTCGATTTTCCCTTGATTTCCGCCTCTGCCGGGACCAAAAACGTTCAGGATATTATTCCATTGTGTCGTAAAGGCGATAACCATGTGGTCGTCTGCGCAACATCCACCGTGTGGATCGCCTTTTCTTTGAAGTTTCACCCATGCGACGCCCGTGTAGGCTTCAGCTGTGCTGTCTAAGCTGGCTGAGTTTGCCACATTGGCGTAGTCATCGTCACCGTCGAGGCTGAGTGCTTTTCCCCACTTGCCGCCATCGGTAACTTCTGCGCCGTTTATAAGTTCGCCATCGTTTCCGTAGCTGCTGGAATCACTAACATCGCCATCGTCGAAGAGCCAGACACCGACAGCGGTTTCACTGTCAACTGCGGCGAAACTCTGCATCGAGGTGAATGCCAATCCCAGGACTGCCAAAACGCACAGTATAGCACGATTTTTCATTTTACAAATCTCCTTTGAAATGTGAGTGGGTTGCCTAAACAAAACGCTGAGGCATCAATTTTCCGCTATTTTATCGTAACGGACGCGTAATGTCAAGCGGAATCTATTTTCCTTTTTTATTGATTCTACGCATTGAGATACGCTATAATTTTATAACTAAGAAGATGTAGAAACGCTACACCAGCGATGACTCTGAAACCGGAGCGGCATTTCGTATCCGAAAACGACCTACTTATCAGGAAGGAGAAAACGATGGAAGGTAAGCATCTGCCTTGGCATTTACCTCTAACGGATTGGTTTCTCGGAGCAACGGTTTTGTTCGCAACCACTGGCACCGTCATCCTATGTCGGTTCTTGTTACGAAAATGGCAAGCGTGGCGGATTCAAAAGTTTCTCGATCAACGCTCAGCACTCGCATCTCCCGACGCGCAGAGGCTGACGGCACACGATAAACAGGTACTCACGAAAAGGATTCAGCAATCGGGAAACGAACGTTTGGAAAAAAGTTTCGCTTTTCAAGGAAATGCCGATCTTTACGTCGCTATCGTGCTTTTCGGACTGGCGATGATTGCTTTGGTTTTGTTAGCTCTCGCAAATGGCTTCCATAAACACGGACTCCCATAAAGACAGATATAACCTGCGCGGTGGACTTTGGTTCACCGCCTTCTTTTTTCAATGATTGCTAATTGAATCTATAATAATATACCAAATGATGATAAGACGAGTTAGGTGTCTATTGACGCATTACACATTTAACACTACGTGTCGCCACGAATTCTTGGTTCACAACTCTTTTACGGAATAAAAGTGAGGTTTGAGAAATGAAAATCGTAATGGCGAATTTAATGCTTGCGAGTTTAATTGTCCTGAGCTTGGTGTTTACGGGCATCAGCGATGCCGAATTTGCTCTGGAAACCGCTGTCGGGATGTGGCTCTTTGATGAAGGTAAGGGTGATACAGCAGCGGATTCCTCTGAAAATGGTAATGATGGGAAACTTGAGAATGGTCCGAAATGGATAAAGAACGGTCAGTTCGGATCCGCGCTGGAATTTGATGGAAATGAAAGTAAGGGGCATGTCGTTGTCGGGGATTTAGGCTTGTCCGGAGAGGTTACGTTAATTTTCTGGGCAAATCCGAGTGATGCCGCCGATGATGATCGGTTGATATCGAATCTCAGTGGACCAACAAATCCGGCTTTCGCAATTCGGTTTCAAAGTAGCGCGGTTGACATTTGGGGCAGAGCGTGGAAACCCGTCATCCCAAAATTTGATGACAATAAATGGGGACACTATGCGTTTGTATTAGATAGTGAGGGAAACGCGACGGGCTATTACAATGGCAAAGAAGGTGACACAGTTACCGATACCTATATTTTTACGGATATCGGCATCGGGGCAACTTTTTTGCATCAATGGGGACAATATTATTCCGGTCAGTTTGACGATATCGCGTTTTTCAGTGTCGCGCTCACTGGAGATGACATCAAAGTCATCATGACAAAAGGGCTGAAATCCGCGCTGGCGGTCTACCCCGCGGGCAAATTAACCACCACATGGGGAAATATCAAAACCAATCCTTGAGATCCTTTGATACATACAGATATATGGAG
>JAPOOP010000593.1 GCA_026713385.1 Candidatus Poribacteria bacterium
AAACAGGTATGTGTTTGTATTTTTATCGCGTGTGTCTTTTATATTTCGATTCCCAACACTGTTTTGGGGCAGGGGATTCCGCTTGCACAGCGAGTGTTTCAGAAGCACAAGCAGACGTTGCAACGTGCAGATATTCAGGAGATTTTACCAGGGGTACTGGAAGGCTTGAAAGCACCAGAGAATCAGCGACTTTTGAACCCGGCAACCATTAATCTCGTCGTTGATGACCCAGATCTCTTATCAATATTCATACCAGACATAGATCCGAAGTTCGTGGCACTCCTGAAGACGGATCAGGCACTCAAAAGTTTGCTGAGGGATCCGTTAGTGCAAGAACTGCTCCAGAGCCCAGCAGCGATTGATGAACTTGCGCGTCTGTTAGGGGTCGGTGGTACGGGTCGAAATCGCCCTGATCTTCCAGCCCAACAGATCTACAATCAGGCAATTCATTCTGTGGTGTGGATAAACACAGACGAGGGATCGGGAAGTGGGGTCTTGATTGACAGGGAAAAGAAACTCATTGTTACCAACCAGCATGTTACAGGCACTGCTACGGAAGTAATTGTAGTTTTCCCTTATAGAGATCGAAACAGAAAGTTACGGAAGGATTTAGGTTTCTACGCAGACAATGTAGAATGGCTCGTGGACAAGAACTATGCTACCGTAGGACGGGTCATTGTACAAAATGTGGGAAACGACCTCGCCATCGTCCAACTGCCTTGGCTTCCGTCGACAGCCCGCGAGATTCAGCACGACTTCAGCCGGAACGTTGAAGATAGTATGGAGAGTGGCGATAAGGTTCATATCTTAGGCAATCCAGGAGACCGGTTATGGAACTGGACCCAGGGAACCTTCCTAAGGCCGCGGCAAGTTTGTTTAATAAAAGGCGGTGCGTTAGTAGGGTGTTTAGAAATGGAAGCGGATACACACGGAGGCAATAGTGGCGGCCCCGTCCTCAACGGTCAAGGTGTGCTTATCGGTATCCTTACTGGAGGAACAGATGAAACTATGTCTCTCGCCGCGACGACCCGAAACATAAAAGCCTTGTTGAGTCGGGTTCCTGCTAATTTGTCTCCTATACCCCCTCAACGGACATACCCCAAACGGGTATTCAAGATTAGAAATAGGACCGGGGTTACTATCCATTATCAAATTAGATGGGCGAATAGCAACGACTGGCAACGCAATTCTCTGGCGACAGGTTTTATCATGACGCACTGGTCAGGCGGACAGCAGGTTCCCGCAAATTACCCGAAAATCCGGTTTGATCATATTGATGGAGATCAAGCGGTTACGTACCGCACCTACAATCTGGGAACTGTGGAATTTCGCGGAAACAACGATCATGCGCCTATCTATTATTTCCAATATAATCGATTGGGAAATATGTTAGACCTTTTCACGGATGCCCCTGCAGCCCCTGCCCTCTCAAAAACTGTCCCCAAAGAAAACGCCTTGCTCGCCAACTACCCGAATCCGTTCAACCCAGAGACCTGGATCCCGTATCATCTCGCCAAGCCTGCGGAGGTCACAGTAACCATCTATGCAGCGGACGGACGGTTGATTCGCACGTTAGCATTAGGACATCAGGCTGCGGGTGTGTATCAGGACAAGCGTCGGGCGGCGTATTGGGACGGCAAAAACGAACTCGGTGAGCCTGTCGCAAGTGGTCTGTATTTCTATACACTCACCGCCGGAGAGTTTACCGCGACGCGTAAGCTGTTGATAAGAAAATAATCTACACCGTATGGGTGAGGTCCTCGATAGCAGTGTGTCATTGCCTCGTCCGACTCATGAAAGGAAATATTATAGGATGCCTGAAAATCTCAAACAGCTAACGCCTGTAGATCTCAGCGAGGTTTGGAAAACCGAACCACAGCACTTTACCCCGTGGCTTGCACGAGAGGAGAATCTAACGCTTTTAGGTGAAGCTCTCGGTATGGAACTGGAACTGGACGCACAGGAGATAAACGTTGGGGGGTTCCGGGCAGACCTGCGTTGCAAGAATACATTCGATGACTCGTGGGTGATCATTGAAAATCAACTGGAAGCAACCGACCACAGGCATGTGGGGCAACTTCTCACATACGCCGCGGGATTGGATGCGCATACCGTTATCTGGATTGCCAAGACGTTCCGGCAAGAGTATCGTGCGATGCTGGACTGGCAGAATCGGATCACCGATGAACGCTATCGTTTCTTTGGTATTGAGGTGAAAGTCTGGCAGATTGAAGATTCCGCCCGCGCCGTACAATTTGATGTCGTTTCGAGTCCCAATGACTGGAGCCGGGGTGTGAGCCGGGACACCCGACGCGCCGCGAATCAAGAACTCTCTGAAACCGAACAACGTCAGATGAGATACTGGACAGGTTTGGGAGAGTACATGGTAGAGAAAGGTAGTTCCGTTAATTGCCCTGCGCCGACAACGCGTAGTTACCTCCGGTTCAGTATAGGCAGGACAAACTTCTTCATGAGGGCATGGCTGGTAAGTAGCAGTAAAGAAATACGCATCTGGCTCTACGTGCAAGGAGATAACGCCAAGGCACACTTCCACTTGCTTAAGAAGCAACAAGAGGAAATACACAATGAATTCGGAGAAACACTTGAATGGTATGAACTACCTGAGAGCGAAAGCAGTCGGATATGCTTGAATAAAGGAAACACCGATCCGTTAGACGAAAACGATTGGCCCCAGCAGTACGAATGGTTTACCGCCAAATTGGAACGATTCAACCAAGTTTTCCGACCGAGTATCCAAGCACTCAATGCTGCAGATTGGATGGTAGTGGATGACGACCCATAATTTCTATAGATTTTTTAATGAGACAGGTATCTTAAAATCAGGGAGTCAACTGTTATGATGAGTGTTGAGAAATTGCTGAAGCTTCTCAGACCCATAATCCCACATTTACCCAAGTCTGTCCAAAGATTTATGCCGGGGGTATTAGCATCTTTGCCATTAGCGTTCGAGATTGCTCACCTGTTATACAAGCATCGTGGAAAAATAAAAGAGATTTTTGAGAGTCTAACGAAACGGGCTTCAACACAGTCCAGAAGAGAAACGGATGGGATCGCAGAGGCTATTCAGCGTCTCCCCAGAAGAAGGGCTCGATGGTTAAAGCGTCGGTTGGTGTATTTACCGTTAGCCCTTGAAATTGTGAAGGCATCGAATCGAAAGAATATGAAGAGACTTCGTAATTTAACGGCACCCCTTCCGGGCAATGTGAAAAGGAAAATACGTAGGAGATTACACCGTTAGTGAACCCTACCAGAAAGGAAAAACTATGAACTTCGAGTTAATCGCAACTCAAATGGGTAATTATGTTAAGTATACAACATCGATCAACGAAATCAATCGAGCGGCTAAGCCCATTTTTAAGTTCCCTCGCCAAGAATTTCCAAACGAGTCTATAACATCAGTGCGTGCTCAACTAATTTACGATTGGATTTTGTCCCTAGAAGACTATGATTGTTCACCTGAGGAAAAAGAAAAATTGTTAATCACTTTTGCTACGCTCTTAGATCGCGATCTATTAGAACTACTGCGCGATCTAGGTGTAAATATAGTTGATGAAGAGATTCACGAAGAGGAATTGAAGCGATTTGATGCTTGTCAATTTCATCCTGAAATTATCACGCATTGTCGAGAACTTTACGGACAGGGACACTACTTTCACGCTATATTTGAAGCAGCAAAAGTATATAATAGCCTTGTAAAATCTAAGGCAATTAGTACTGATGATGGTCAAAGTTTGATGATGAAGGCATGGGATCCTAAAAATGGTTTACTTAAAATCACTTTGTCTTCATCTGAAACAGATACAAATTTTCAGGATGGCGTTAAATTCCTTTCCGCCGGTCTAATGGCTGCTGTTAGGAATCCAACAGCCCATGAACCAGCCCTTAATTGGCCAATTGACGAACAAGATGCAAGTGATATTCTATCACTTGTTTCCTTTCTCTTACGGCAATACGATAAGGCTACAGTTCAATGAGAAATATCAGTGAATAAGGAGAGCGTATAATGGTAGAAGTCTTATGGACTCCTAACGGAGGTCGCCTCGTTGTGGAACTGTCAGATTATGGTGTCTTAATTCGTTTGCCTTTAAGTAGTGAGCAAACCTAACGAGATACTCGAGCATTATTTTTTAAGGAGAAAAAACACAATGCAGTTACGAATCAGACCACTCAATGTTGTGTAGATAAAAGTGAATAGACAACTTTTCCCACCAGATGGAGATTATGTCACATGGATTCGTGATAACAATTCAGATTGCCCAGAATTTGACGCAAGTTGTGTGAAATTACATCTTTTTCACAGAGAGAAAGATGATTTTCCGTATCGGTCCCTGATACCCTCTAAAACAGACGAATCGCTAATACGCGAGCATCTCAGAAGTAAGGATGGTTTCGACAATTATAGCACAGTGTATTTAGAAGTCGATTTTGAATTGCTTCTCCGATATACACTAAAAAAAGTTGACATAGTACGTGGACCAAAAGGTCAAGGAAACCCTACTATTCATTTTAGAACTGACTTAGATTCTTACCCGCTCATCAAAGATTGGATAGAAGCAGGTATGCCGGAACCCTGGGAATGAACCACACAGTAACCAATTGAGAATGAATAGATGATTTATAATAGAAAAAGTACGCGCTTTCGCCTCACCAGACTTCTTATATTCACAACACTGGCGATATTCTCAACCTGGATAAACTGTTAGATAAAAAGCAGATCTCTTATGCGAAACTATATCTGTATATTCCTTATAGTCTGCCTACCCTTGACGTTGGCATCTGAAACCCAACATCGGTTTAAGGTTTATGTGAGTGTAGATGGAGACAATGAGTCAGTGACCACTCTTTTATCAAGTCACCTGAAAAGAGAACTTCGAGCATTAGGGGATGTTGATGTTGTTAGATACAATGATAATTGGGAGTATTATATAAATATTGTTTACTTTGAGATAAAAACAGTGAGTGGCGCAAAGACTGGAGATCTAGCAATAGCACAATACATTGCCCGCCGCGTGCCCAAATTTGCTTTTACGGAGCTCGCATCCCGCACAACAATAGCAGTCTATCCTGGGACTGGGACACTGGGGGTTTCCCACTGGAAGACTGAGAACTTACAGGAATGGTGTATATCTACAGTTGGCAGATTCAACGACCAAAAACTTGAAGATGCACGATCCTTTAATAAAAAGTTTGACGATCTAATAAGTGATTAAGCCCACGAACGTAACAAAAGTGTACTACCACCGGAAATTCGGGGCACCCTCTAAACCAAGAGTGTGAGTGCGTTTCAATGAATTGATTGTCAAAGCGCACTTGGTCTGAATAAATGCTGGCACTTCACAGCGAAAAAGATCAGGCACTCGAAAAGCGGATTCAAACGCTCACCCAAGAAATCGAAACACTCAAACAACAGCGGATTGTCAACCCATGAGAAACACGCTGATCGGCAAGGAGGCCCCGAATGAACGAAACAACGTATGACGTTCAAACTGCTTTATGTCATCTCAAGGAGGCAGTCTTTGAAGTCTTATCCCACCAAGAGGGTATGCAACGAAAGGAGATTATAGACGAGTTGGGGCTTTGCCTGCCCGAACTCTCAGCTGAAATTATTACGGGTGTTCTTTATCTGCTTAAAGATGAAGAGCGTGCTGAGTGCCGGGGGATAAAATGGTATATCCGTCGGTAGCAGCTTTTGGTATTCACTGTATCAAAGGAGGATAATATGGGTTATGCTAGAGTTTTCTATATCCGAGAAAAACCGATACGGGATTACGTCTCAACAAATGGGCGTGATGAGACTATCGCAGAAGAGATAGGGCGGAACATCCTTTCTTTTTCGGCAAAGGATACCGGAGGTTTCCCTGATGCCAATGCTCCAACCTCATTTCCCTTGTTTGATACACCGTCTGTTTTCTTTCCGTTGGATCGCTCGTTTCACTCGACAGATTTCCGATTACTCATCTGGACGGGTAATAGGCTATGTCCTCTTGAGACCCCAAGTGTATCAATGTTTGACTCGCTTTGCCAACTAACGAACATAGTTGGTACATCCCACGCAGTTCTTTCCATTTCAGATTCAGCTGCAGAATATGCTCGTGTTCTTCCCAATTCTGTAGCAGAGTCTGTAGAATATGCTCGTTTAGCATCAGGGAAAAGGGAAAACCCGCTTGAGCAAAGTATGTGGGCAAGCCTTTATTGGATATACGAGGACTTTGGTCGCAAATTTGAACGAATTCCAGAAGAAAATCGTCCGTGTAAAGATGCCGGTAATGCAGCGTTAGATCTCATGCTCTCAGACTTGTCGAGTTCAGCGCAAATTCTTAATCACGGCAATGCACTAAACAGATGTTGCAGTTTTTTACACCCTGAGTTTGCTGTAGTTGTGTGGTCGAAGAATTGTCTCCGACTTCTTTCTAAATTTGACGGGAATCAGATTCAAGAGATGCGAGGTGCGTATGGAGACTGAGGCAAAGTTTTGAGAATTTTCTCAATTCAGTAATTTAAGTTTGTGCTACGAAAACGCAGCGAATAAGGAACCATCCCCAATTTTCAATGGAGGTATCCGACATGACCCGGAACAGAGAAATTTTACAAAAGACAGCAGACAATTTGATCTCCACTGCTGAGAACTTACATCAACAGATAACGAAGACGATAGCCAGTTTATCCCAATCCGACGAGGACCCGTACGGACAGGTGAGACAGACGAAAACCATTTTGTCTTGTTTGGCAAAGTTCCTACAGAGTCAGGCAGAACGTGCAAAAAAGGGCATTGCACATCGACGATGCGACATTGTGGCAGCACAGGAATGCTTCAACAGAGACCCGGAGCCTGACCTTGCCGAAGGATGGCTACATTTACGAGTGGATCAAGCCGAAGCATTTATCGCCTTCAACGCGGCAGCACTCCGCTCACAGATTCAAACGGTGAAAGAGGATATAGCCGAAATCGCAGCCGGGTATGCAGATATAAATACGGATACCATAAGTCTCCCATTGAAATCGCAGGTTCAGACCCTCAATGAGAAAGCCTCTGCACTCAATGAGAAAGCCTCCGCCCTCAATGAGGAAGCCTCCGTAATCGTTAAGGCCTACCTTGAACAGTTTGAAATGGCGGCAGCGAGCTCCATCACCATTGGAGAACTAACGTGCTTACTCTTTGAAGCTGCACAATCCCCTTTGTCTTACAGAGAAATTTGCTGGTTAGGGTATATAGGACATATCATATCCGAATTAGAGTCAGTAATCATCAATGTTCACTGCTGTCAAACGAGTGCTGAAGACGATCAAGTCTTATTGGAAAACATTGCCAACGTCCGCAGACGACTCACAGAAGATCCACCGCAATCTCCGAGCAAGGAATAGAGTGACATGTGTACAGGCGGACGAAAGGATTTGTGAAAGAGGGATCACCTGACAGCACTCAAACCGATCCAGAGACTGTTAGGGAGAATATGCGGTTCATAGCGAATATCGGTAATAAGGTAGACTCATTGTGCGATGATCTTGATGAGTTAGAAGGATTCCGAAAGTACATTACTGCTGTGACAACCTCTGGGGTCAGATTGGATGTTGAGAAGACTAAAGCAGGGGTACTTATCAAAGAATCCGTATGGAAAAAGCATGGCTTCCCACTTGAAAAACTCATCGAACATCTGACGCTAACGAATAACGACTTCATTACATAAAAGACTCCGACATGTCCCTGGGTTTTGTAGGCATAGACCGGATATTTTACTTGATGAAATTTCCGAAATGCTGGAAGTATTAAGATCGGTATTGAAAAGGGGAACATAGGCACATTAAGCATGAACGGTCGTCTTATTAAAAAAAGCCATACCAAATCATGACATTTTCAGAATTAGTGTACTACCATTGGAATTTAAACCACTCTCTAAACCAAGAGTGTGATACAACGACACGCTCATTGGAAGGTACATCTGGTGGGGAAGCAAACGAAGAAGATTCATCCCGAGGAGGCAAGCGGCCGCATCGGGTGTTTTATCACACAGGTGTATCATCAGAAACGCCTCACTCGGTAAAATTATAAAAGGAGACCCTATGCGTATCGGAAATGTGGAGTTTTTTATGGGTTCTTTTTCCCGGATACTCATCCCTCTAATGATCGTCGTAATGCTTTTCGGGTGCCAAGAAAAAGATGTCGAAAATCGCCCAGACCCAGCGGTTGAGTTAGAGAGAGATGTCAACAAGAGCGATCTCCCCTCGCCTGAGTTAGTGAGAGATGTTGCCCGCGCGGTAAAAGAGGAAACGTCCCAGCCCACAATGTTAGATAAATCTGATTTACTACCAGAGGTCATCCGCACGAGTGTTGCGACCCTTGAAAATGATGCACAGTCGTCCAAACGCTGGGATTGGTTAGGACGCTATATCACTGTGAACGGACATATAGAAGATATGGATCCTCTAAAGAGGGGAAATAGCATCGTCATAGAACTTTACAACGCTTTCAATCCCGACGAACCCGTGTCTTTTTTTGTAAGCCGGAGAGCAGGTCATAAGAGCGGATATGAGACCGAAAGAAATAAATTCACGCTCTTTGTGCGGAGTTTCAGTAAGTCTCGGTTCTCTCACACCCCCAGTTATAACATTTGGACAGTAAAGGCGACTCCGAAGCCCGCAGAAAAGATAGATTTAGCGGCTTTAGAAAAATTAGCACTTGCGAAAGACAAAAAATATATCTATGAGCGAGTCATCGTGCAAGCGACTGTAAAAGAACGCGGGCGTTTTACGGATGCAGGAATTGGATCTGAAGAATATGACATATCTGTTGAGGTTTCCAGTCCTAATTTAGTTTTTAAGATTGAGGTATTGCCGAGCGAGTATAAAAACCTTACAGCTGGCACCACAAGATTTTTTGATGTGATGATAACAAGTATGGATTTTCATGAACCCACAGGCAACACAGTCATTTTAGCAACAAAACTCCAGCACGAATAGGGACATCCTAAAATGAGGTAGATGTCAATTCTGTCAGGTTCAGGTTCTAAGCAGTCTCTTCATCTCATGAAGTACAAGGTGATACTATCCAATCTTAATAATCTCGGTAGTTGTCTCGCCATTCTCTCGCAAACTGGAAAGGTCGTGCCCTCGGAGTGAAGTGTACTACCATCGGGAATCTTCTAATGGTCAAACCCCTTCATCAGAAAATCAACAAACGGATACTGCGACTCGAATTCACCGAGATTGCACCTCCCCCTTTCATGCTCGATGGGGACACGCAAGCGAGATTCGATCCCGGTGCGTTCTATGAATCTGTGTATCAATATGTGTGCCTCCATATTGAGAAGCATGGGACTGTGATACCAACCCCACGTAAGAAACCCTTGAAAACACTGAGTGCCTACCGCGTGGTACTCACACAGGGGACGCTCAAGCAGATACATCAGAGGATAAGTAACCAGTGACCAGTTCATTCCTCTACGCTCCACTTGTAGTTTCCAGAGGGGGCGATTCACTCTTGACTGGTAACTGGTGACTGTTAACTTCTTTGCAGAGAACAGACTCCGGCGGCATCTCTCTCGAAAAACGATTGACCGGATTTGGAACAGAATCAAAGGGGCGTATGGTGACAAACATTGTCCGCCAGATGCCGAAATCTTTGATGAGGGGGTCCTGTTTGAAAACACAGACACCGATGAGGCGGATTCTCATTGAAGCGGGAAGATGCATTTGACATCTCATTACACAGATGTCAAATACCTATAGCACAATCTGGGTTTAAACAGTGGCTCCGAATTTCCGATGGCAGTACACCCTGGAGAAACGAAAAAGTTACATAAGGAGAATAATGGCTAATTATGATGAAAACCTAGTGAACGCTGCTGCGGAAAAGTGTTGGTGGCGTTACACGTCCAAGAGGAAGTTGGTCGAAGAGTTCAATCTCACCGAAAATCAGATTGACGAATTGCGTAAGACACTTCAGTATCGCAGAAGGGTGCTGGAGTTGATGGTCGCGCAAAGACCGAGGGCAGAGTTCGAGAAATGGGTTAATCATAAACCGAATTTCAGTGAGTGGTTGGGTCGGCGCATGGGGCTGGGTCCTGAAGTTGTCTCTGATATGGTTAAAGAAGCGCGCCAGTTTCACGAGGACATCGCTTCCGGGAAAGCCCGAGCACCCGAAGTCATCTACAACCCTGACAAGGTTGAGGCATCTGAGGTAAAGGAAATCGGAAAAGGCAGTGAGTCAGTTTATCTGTATTATTTCCCGACGTATCGACGATACGCTGAATTATTAAAAGAACCTAATTATCCATGCAATGTTGGTAGGACTGAAGGTGTCGTTACAAATAGGGTGAGTCAACAGATTGGTGATCAACTTCCAGAGAAACCACAACTTGCCCTGATTCTCAGAACAGATAATTGCCGGTGGCTAGAAGCGAGAATCCACGCGGCGTTAAAGAGAAAAGGCAAGCAGATAGAAGATGCGATTGGTGAAGAATGGTTTATGACCGCCCCCAGCGAAGTTAAATCCATTTACCTAAGCATTTCCGGGGCGGATTGATGTCTTCTCAAGGCAACTGCGTAAGTCCTAAGACGATTGTATTGTCTTGAGGTGGATAGAATGTTTACCTCTCGGAAATGATGGAGAGGATAAAGCAAGAGATTCGCCGCAGATGGAATATATGAAGGTTAGAGTTGTCAGTTCGCAGGAGAAGAATCTCAATGAGTAGATACTTCAAGAAAAAAGGCTTTCAGCCGGTCGGCGTGGTCGAGGCTCGAGGGGCACAAAGGGCAGAACCTGAAATATCCCCGGAAACAAAGCAAAGCTCGCCTCAAATCGCCCCGGGGAAATCACCGAAATCTAAAGAGAAAGAAAAGCAATTATATCACTGGTGTCATACAAGAGGCTCTCACCACGGAGTTACCGAAGGATTCTACGCCGAAAATGATAGGGAGGCAAAGCATATCGTTGAGGCAGCAACAAGCGCACACCGTTGGAACAAACCGTGGCAAAAACAGAATCCAGATATTGATGAATATGTCAAATATCGTGGGGATGGAGAGTCTATCAAACTCTCTAAATGTCGTGGTGTGCCATGTGGAGCTTGTCTTGCGAATGCCTCGTGAGGTATCCGCCCCATCGAGTCGAAATGAAGTCATGGAAGTGATCGGATGTCAAAGTTTCCGGGGATTGATGTGGTGCTGGCGGAATTCGGTATCCCTTTTACAGAGTGTGGGATGAAGGCGGTGGACTTAAGTTCATCGCTCTGTTTTTTTAAGGGTTATCAGTTCGGATTTTCTACGAAAATCCTTTCAGTCTTCAGTTATCGGTTAAGAGATTATCGGTTAACAGAGGGTTCTTTTTGTACCTGAGACCGGAGAACTGAAAGCGGAGCGAGGCGAAACGCACCGATAGCGATTAGGGTGAGCGTGCTGATTGCTTATGCGTCTGAATCAGGATTTACTGGATTGATTTGTCTGTAGGAGCGACTTTCAGTCGCGATACTCCACCCAAACTGGAGAAATAGGCTGTGTATAAACACGTGCAGAATTTCGCTTGACTTATAGAGAACAAAAGGATAAAATCAATAGAAGAAAACAGTGGAAAAGCGTTGACCTGTTATCTCCCGTCGTGATATAATAGTGTCAAACTTTACTGGGCGAGATCGAATCTCATCGCTGTAAAATACACGCTTATAAAACACAATATCATAATAGATTCTTAAACTATCGCAAATTGGAAGGAAACACATATATGCTCGCAACCGTCCTAAGCAGTGCAATGCTGGGAATTGATGCTTATATCGTGAAAGTTGAGGTAGACGTTGCCGGTGGAATGCCGTCCTTCAGTACCGTCGGCTTACCCGATAATG
>JAPOOP010000597.1 GCA_026713385.1 Candidatus Poribacteria bacterium
ACCGCTTTGCGTCTCACAACAGCAGCCCCAATATCGTTGATACCTTGCACAAAAAAGTATTCATACCTTGTGAGTTGTGGAAGTTGGGTCGGTATAAGCGTGCCATCCGGGAGAAGCGTGTATAGATGATATGCACCTTCAGCATCTGCGTAGCTGCCCACTATAAGTCCACTTGAGTTCACAAAATCGGCGTAAGTTGCGGATGCCCCGGGGACCTCAATGATAGTGTCACCTGAGAACCCACGGCGAATGCCAGCAGCATCTATAAAATTCCCCGTCAGTGCCCCCGTCGCATCAGAAATACCGTATATCTCCGTTTGGACGGCATCCGGAAAATCGTATTGCCGCAACTCGCCATTTTCTAAGATGACACCATGAAAAAGACCCTCGCTATCCTCGTAGTGACCTGCAGCGTTACCATTATTGCCGAGCGCATAGAAATAAGTGTTCATAGCGCCGGGGAAATGATGTGTCATAAAAACATCATCAATCAACGTAAAAGCGACCGTCTTTTCACCATCGGGACTCCGCGTGTTTCCGGCGTAATCCTCAAAGTCGCTACTCGCCGTCACCTCTAAAAAGTCTACACCCGGAACATCAATACTCTCAAAAGTATAGTCGGAACGGGTGGATCCAACGACAGGGACAGTGTATAATTGTGCAACGAGTGCCTCTGTGGGACTGGCGATAAACCCGTGTCTGCGTCCATCGGGTGTGTTATAGTGCCCGACGATAGAGCCATCCTGATTAATGTTCCAGCCCTCTGTGCTCACGCTGCCCGGAAACCGCAACTCATCAAGCTCCACTTGATCGGAGAGACCGACATAAGAACGCGGGACATCACCCACCATTTTGGAGCGTGTAACGATAACCCTGGCATCGTTGATACCATGCACAAAATAGTATTCCAGTTCTGATGCTTCACCAGAAATGTCGAAAATTCGGAAAGTGCCATCCGGGGTGCGCACATAAGCATGATAGATACCTTCAGCATCTACATAGCTACCCACCATAGCCCCGATCGCGTTCACAAAATCGCTGTATGTTGCCGATGCACCGGGTACCTCAATTATTGTGTCCGCTGAAAATCCACGGCGGACCCCATCAGCATCTGTAAAATTACCGGTCAGTGCTCCAGTGGCATCAGAAATACCGTATATCTCCGTTTCAACAGAATCCGGGAAGTTGTATTCCCGCAACTCACCATCTTCTAAGACGACACCGTGGTACAGACCTTCGCTATCTTCGTAGTGTCCGGCAGCGTTCCCATTATTACCGAGGGCATAGAAATAAGTGTTCTGTGAGCCGGGGAAATCGTAGGTCGTAAAAACGCCATCAATGAGTGTAAAGGCGACCTCTTTTTCGCCATCGGCACTTTTCGTGTAGCCTGCGTAATCCTGAAAGTCGGAACTCGCCGTCACCGATAGAAAATCGACATCGGGAACATCGATCGTCTCAAAAGTATAGTCGGAGCTGACGGGTGCGGCAACGGGTTCATCGCCGACTTGTGCATCGGTGTTGCTTAAGAAAAAGGAATTGAGACATAGAAACACTGTAAACGTGAAAAACAAAAAGTTGGTTTTAATCTGAGTGTACATAATAGACCTCTCTATAGACATTTTGAAAAAACACCCTAGCAAAAACCCCCGTTGGGGCTTGCTTGTTCTGTCAGGTATACTTTTCTATAGACGTACCACTCTAAGGCGGGTATCTGTTGAGTGGCAAACGTTTTTTCTCTAAGTTGTTAGGTTCTTGGGGAAAACTTGCGGAAAAATCCGAGGATGTTCGGAAACTCAATCTGAACCTAACACACATTGTCCAAACTATAGTAAAGTATGAAACATTTTCTGAAAAAAAGCAAAAGAAATCTCAGCGGTGTGGAGATTATTCGTCCCAAGGTAATGGCACGCCTAACCGTTCACTAACCGCACGCGCGGATTCCTGTTCCGCTTCCCCGTAACGGATACCTTCACGACGATGTTGTTCTGTGCGTTCTGTTTCAATCGCCCCCGGTAGGAGTGCTCTGTCAGTCCCCGGCATCGGTTCGTAGGTTTCGCGGACATCGTGCACCATGCGATCGACTTCAGCGTGGAAAACATCAGGTGACACAACGGATGCAATATCTATTGCGAGGACCATGCCTCCCTGTGGAGGTTTCCACCTTGCGGTGTCTTCGGGGGGCGGTTCAGTGAAGCCGGTGAGTCCACCACCGAGCAGGTGTGCTATAGCGGTATAGCCGATACTTTTGAAGAAAGCCGCCGGGATGATCGAAAGCAGTGCGTCGAAATCGGGACCGCGTTGGTAATCCGCCATGATACAGGTTGCGGCATCCAGTACAACCGGTGGTTCGTCACCAGAGGGAATGGCGAAACAGATCGGCGGGTTGCCGTAGTAGCCAATCTGTGGTTTGGGGTCTTGGTTTCCGGCATTGCCGTGGTTCCGGGATCCCTGTACCGAAAAGCCGATGCATCCGGCTTCGTTACACATACGCGCATAGTGTCCCGCGGACCCGTAGTGCCCAATGTAGCGGACGAGTCCCATCCCGATACCTACCTCTTTCGCTTTGGCGATAGCGTGTTCAGTTGCGCGCACCATCGGGAGATAGCCGAGTGTGCCGTTTCCGTCGAGCACGACCGCTGTTGGTGTTTCATGGATGACGCGGATATTCGGGTTCGGATTGAGATTTCCGTTTTCAAAGCCTGCGCAATACCTATTAACGGTTCGTGTACCGTGGCTACGGACCCCACGTAAGTCAGAGTTAACGAGTAAGCGGCTGATGAGTGTGGCGTGTTCGTATGGAAGACCGGCTTTCTCAAAGCATGCGGTAGAGAAGTTGAGAAGTCGTTCTTCATCTACGAAGACGAAGGCTTCTGGTGGTCTATTCATGGTTTTTCCTCCTGAGCAAGGTTATTCGTCCCACGGCAGTGGCACGCCTAAGCGTTCACTGACCGCACGTGCGGATTCCTGTTCCCTCTCACCGTAACGGATGCCTTCGCGGCGGTGTCGCTCTGTGCGTTCTGTTTCGATTGCCCCCGGTAGGAGTGCTCTGTCGGTCCCCGGCATCGGTTCATAAGTCTCGCGAACATCGTGCACCATGCGATCGACTTCAGCGTGGAAAACGGCGGATGGCACAACGGATTCGATGTCTATAGCGAGCACCATTCCTCCCATGCCTGCACCACCCCATTTTGCGGTATCTTCGGGCGGTGGTTCAGTGAAGCCGGTAAGTGCACCACCGAGAAGGCTTGCGACGGCGGTGTAGCCAACGCTCTTGAAGAAGGCGGCTGGAATGACTGAAAGCAGGGCATCGAAATCGGGACCGCGTTGGTAGTCTGCCATGATACAGGTTGCGGCATCGAGCACGACCGGTGGTTCCTCACCAGAAGGGATAGCGAAACAGATCGGTGGGTTGCCGTAGTAGCCGAGTTGCGGTTTTGGATCTTGGTTTCCAGCGTTGCCTTGGTTCTGATACCCCTGTACTGAAAAACCGATACACCCCGCTTCATTACAGATGCGTGCGTAGTGTCCTGCAGAT
>JAPOOP010000600.1 GCA_026713385.1 Candidatus Poribacteria bacterium
TCATGATTCACCTCAAAAAGAGTTTGGTTTTAAGGTGAAGTATAGCAGAAGTCGCGTGATATTTCACGCGACTTCTGCTTATGTCAAGATATTAACATCTGTGAAAAAATAAAACAAAAAAACTAAAACTGAACCCCTCTGCCTTCTTGCTATTTCCACTTTACTGATAATGAATTCGACGACTACCATCGAATGAGAACCTGGGCCAATCGCGTTCCCAGTTTTCGGAGGCGTAAGGGATATAATGGCACGCTAACGCGTGTCTACGCGTTCCAGGCTTTAAAATCTGCGCGCCGCCGTGGATTAACTTTCCGTCAAATAGAATGACATCCCCAGCGTCGACCATGACCTGAACTACGTCAATCCCGTTTTCGAGGGAAACCTGTTTGACGGCTGGAAAATAGCGGTTGTGTTGTTGCAACTCGTATGTCTCTCCGGGAAGCAGTGCCATAGGCACATCACTTTTCGTAATCAATCTGCCTCTATTAGAACCGGGTTGGACGATCAGCGGTCCATTGTTTTCATCGACACGCACCATTGCCATCCATGCCGACATACAATCCGGCAGATAATACTGATCTTGATGCAACGGATGCTCCGATCCTTCATAAAAATGCATCGTTTGGATGCCTTCGGGTTCACCACCGAAACAATCCGCGAGTGGTTTATGTAAGCGCGGATGGATTAGCAGATCCAATACGAAGGGGTCGTAGAGATGCTGATTAAAGGTTCGCGCCCCATATTTATCCTGCTGAAAGAACCCTTCAAGCTGCTTACGTCCTGTGTGAAGGTCCTCCATGTGCTCAACAAAACGTTGACACTCTTCTTGTGAGAAGACACTTTCAAGAACGAGATACCCATTTTCTTGATAAAACGTTTTTTGTTCAGGTGTCATTTTTTAATTTACCTTGCGGGTGAATGACGCGGACTTCAACCCGAATATTTCTTTCTCAAATCTGAAGAAACGCCCAAGCAAAAACCCCTCCATTACATTACGGGCTACGGCTTTGACTGTTGTGGTAAAGAAACCGATCTTCCAATTATACCTTGCCGGTGAATGACGCGGACTTATACCTTGACACGCCTTCAATTTCATTCCGAACTTGGTTTTCGGTTGGTGTGTTGCTATAAGTAAAGCAAAAACAAATTATGCCAAGGGCAACTATCAGTAAGTTTATCACGATTATAGATTTGTTGTCAAATCCTCATTGCCCAGAAATTGACGAGTCTCGAAGATATGCCTTGACCGATTACCCGTGTCTGTGCTATCCTGTCCTAATCAATACTTTTTAGAAGGAGGAGGACCTTTTCGCTCCACAATAAGCCTCATCAGTCTATATCGGGCTGTGGAGAGTCTGGGTCACTATATTTTTATGCAGGTTGCAGCAATGTTTGGTGAAAGTAAGGGGGGCGTGGTAGATAAACCTGACCCTCAGGCAGCAGGGGATGTCGTCGTTGTCAAAATTCACGCTGTCCCAATGTGTACAGAATATAAAGGATTCATATCTGGAGGCACTGGCGAACACTTTGGACACGAAGCCGCTGGAGAAGTCGTCGAAGTCGCACAACCGGGTCGTGTTAAGGTAGGGGACCGTGTGGTGGTGCAGCCCCAGAACTCTTGTGGGACGTGCCATATGTGTGCCATTGGTGAACACATTCACTGTCAGAGCGCACGTAACATCCGGGAAATCCTCGGCACGGATCCGGCTTCAGCGACTTATGCACAGTATATGCACAAAATGGAAGATTTGTTATCTCCAATTCCAGAGGGTGTGAGTTATACACATGCCGGGATGGCGTGCTGTGGATTGGGACCGACATTCGGTGCAATGGAGCAGATGCAGGTCAATTCGTTAGATACAGTCATGGTTACTGGATTGGGTCCCGTTGGACTCGGCGGGATTGTCAATGGACGGTACCGCGGCGCGCGTGTCATCGGCGTTGAAAGCCACCCGTATCGCGCCGAACTCGCGAAAAAGTTAGGCGCAGACCTCGTATTGAACCCGAATGATGAGGATATCCTTGACCAGATTCACGATTTCACAGACGGAATCGGTGTTGACAAAGCAGTGGACTGCTCAGGCGCGTCTGCGGCACATCGGTTGATGGTCGATGCCGCTCGAAGAAAAGGGCAGGTTACGTTCGTTGGAGAAGGTGGGGATTTTCCGCTGGGTGCAAGCCGCGATATGATCCGTAAAGGTTTGGTGCTACGCGGGAATTGGCACTACAATCTCGGTGTCTATCCAAGATTGATAAAAATGATCCAAAATTCACCCGAACAGATAGACACGTTTATCACACACACTTTCCCGATGCGTGACGTCCAGAAAGCGTGGGAATTGCAAGCGACAGGCGAATGTGGTAAAGTTGTACTGAATCCGTGGGCATAACCTATCATAAACCTCACTGAACCGCCTTTCAGACAGTTGCGTCTTGGAGGCGGCGGAGTTTGAGAACGAAAGAGTCCTCGTTAAGTTCCACCATATCATAAGAGATCGCTTCCCCTTGAGAGACATCGCGTTTGAGTTTGACATCATAAGCCAAACCGAGGGGAAGCAGATTCTCAGCACGTGCGATTTCTGCCTTTTCAATGAGTCCATTGACGGTATACCCACCACTTCCATCAAGTACTTCTCCTGCTTTCAAATTGCGTTTGGCAACCGTGATAACGTCCGCGACGGGTGTCGGTAGAGGCGTGCCTGTCGGTTGTCCATAGAGCGCGGCTTTCGCAATCGAGATCGGTGCTTCAACAGCCACAAGGTGATACGGACGATAAAGTAGATAGTTCTTTCCGTTCCCACCCGGATAGAGATTGTAGCCTGCCAGATCCTCCTGCGTGAACGGATGATCGGTCCGAATGACAACGAATACGCCCATCCGAAGTGGGTTGCTGAGCATCGTCTGGTTTCCATCGGTCGTAACGCTGTTCGCGAGTTCAACGACACCGTGCCGGTTTAGGATGCCACCCTCCTCTTGCAGGCTAAAGGCCTTGGCGATGTCCTCAATATTCACTGAAGGTTCGTGCATGCCGCGGATGTCTGGCGGTAGCCCTGCCATGTTCGCCAAGGAGGTCATCTCAATCTGTGCTTTCGACCCATCCCGAAAGGAATTGAACATCTTGAAGTTAATTGTGCGACGTTCAATATGTTCCTGACTAAACCCGAATCGCTGAGGGACGGTATCTGGTATCCCGACGCGATCATCATCATAGAACACGGTGCCTCGTCCGGCGGCGACGATTTCAAAACCGAGCGTTTTCGACCAGTCAACGATATTCATCGTCACACCGGGTTGATCCCCATCAACGAGTGTATAGACGACACCGGCATTGTCCGCCAAGCGTCTCAGGAACGGACCGACAGTCACATCGGTTTCGACGTTAACCATCACGAGATGCTTCCGATGCATCAAAGTATGGTACGCCATTTGCGCACCGACTTCTGGAATACCGGTGGCTTCCACAACCACATCAATTAGATCCGACTGAATAATGTGTAGTCCATCTTCAGTGATTACTGGTTTACCACTTCGGATCGTATCGTTCATCGCGCCAACGTTTCCTACCCGCTGAATCGCGTCGGACGGGACGTTGCTGGCTTTATAGGCACCTTTCGCGTGTCCCAAGTCGATATCTGCGATTGCGCTTGCCACCATACCTTGCATCTGCGAGATTTGCGCCACCAGTCCGGCACCAAATTTCCCCGCACCGATGATCCCGACACGGATCGGATTACCCTCCGCTGCCCGCTTGGCAAGTTGTGTGCTGAACATCAGGACTCCTCTTCGGAGGTCACGCGATAAAGATCATCGTGATGGCATGCCTCCGCTGATTTGAAATTCTATTGAACAAGTTTCTCATATTCTGCGCGTGTCATCTCAAAGTCCAACGTTTTCCCGTCATTCAATTCCCTTGAAACGGTGAATCCGAGCGACTGCCACAACGTTTTTGAGCGGGCATTGTCTGCCCGGACATCCATTGGACAGAACCGATCAATTCCCAATTTCTCAAACGCGTGCGCTACTAAGCATCGCACGACCTCTTTTCCGTAGCCTTTCCCCCACAAAGTTTTGTCCCAAATCCCGATGGGGAGGCGCGTTATCTTCTCACCCTCAATTTTCCCGCGCTCCA
>JAPOOP010000416.1 GCA_026713385.1 Candidatus Poribacteria bacterium
CGTTGGAGCCGCACGCCAAAGGGTAAACCCACAGCAGTGAGGTTTAGGTTCTGTCGGTTGCCACTCTGACGTTTAACCTTGACGGTGATGTCAATCCGGGCATCGGGGGTTACTACGACCTCCTCCAATCCCGTTGATAATATAATAGGAGGCGTCTCCGTTACGCTGACCACAACGTTTTTCCGCTGGACAGTTTGGTCATTGTTTTGAATGCGATAGACCTCAACGGGTGCCGCGACGCGACGGTATACACTACCAGTGGCAGTTGTGACAGCACCCACGACTTGAACAACCCGATGCGCCAACTCGGCATCAGGTGTAGCGGTAAGGGTTATGTACCCCTGTGTCACACCCGTCCCCGAGAGAATTGCGCTCTCGCTGGCAGCAATGTCGGGTGGTAAGTTTTCAACAACGAGTCGTATCGGTTCTGTAAACCCAACGCGGCGTTGCAGGGTCACCTCCAAGAAGGCAGTTCCACCACGTCCGATATTCGGGTTATCGGGTGTTACGGAGATAGCGAAATCCGGGATTGTGGGACGGGCATCTACATGGTAGACGTACCCTGGTCCGCCATTGCCAGCGATGTCCTCAATGCGAACAGCATACACACCGGGTTCATTGAAACTGTAATCAATGATAGCGTTGCGTCTTCCACCGACCCCAGCATTATTTGCCAACACCTCGCCACGGGCATTGAGCAAGGTAAGTGAGGGACTCAGCGGCGACTTGAGACGTTCTGCGGAAACAGTCAACGAATAACCGCCTATATCTGCGAAAAATCCCCACGGTCCATACCCATTCGTAACTTTCACCAGAATCTTGTTTCTGCCCTTAGAGACCGGCAGCTGGATAACATCATCGGCACGGCGGAGCGGTCGGTGGACGTATTTGCTAAAAACAAGCTCATCGTTCACCCATATTTTGATCGTATCGTCAGAACCGAGGGACAAAAGATAGTTCTGGTCCCGGTCAGATTCGAGATAGGTTAAGGCATAGCCTGTGACATCGTCTTCGGGAACATTAGAGAAGACATTTTCGCCTCTACTCTCGGTTTTATACCATCCGATCTTTCGTCCCTCTTTGCCAATGTACTCTTTATCGAAATCTATCTCAGTTTCAGGCGGATAGACGGTATCAAACCCCTTTTCGTCAATGTTATCAAACGGAAAAATTACCCACCATGGACCGAGGCTTGTTCCTTCCGAAATAGTAAATCGGTAGTAGTCCACCTCACCGGGCTCTGAGATGCGTCCGCTGAGTCCGCCGGGGGTCGTGAGATGTTGTGCATGTTCAAACTGACGTGCGACGAGTCCGGCTAAACGTTGCGATTCTTGGGCAACAAAAGCAATGATACGATCGCGCTCGGTGGGTGTAATGTCGGCGTTTTCCTTATTCGACATCCGTGTAATGGTGCGTTCCCATTCCTCGGCAGAGAGTGCTCGATTACTCGGTGAACGGAGTTCATGGCACGCCGCACATTTCGCCTCAAAAAGTATTCTTCTAATTTCCCTTGCGGTTCGATCAGGTAGGTGTTTTTGCTTGGGTGTTTCGCCAGGATTTTGAGATGGCTTTCCGTCGAGTCGCCTTCCACTACGTTTCAGGCTGCGCGCTTTGGATGTTTCTTCTTCGACGGTTTCCGGGTGCGTGTTGACGATGAACGGAAAAATGCCGTAGCGTGTGCGAATCTGCTTGAGTCCTGGCTGTTCATTTGCGGTCAATTCAACCTGCCATTCGGTTTGAGGAAGGTTTTCGCCTCCAATAACACACTGGACGATATTGGCATCGGGAGGCGTAGGCGGCCCGTAGAAGCGTTCAGCTTCCTCTTTCGACAAGCGACCTCCGTTAGGGAGCGTGCCACCAGCGGGGAAAAGATAGGTATTGTAAGGAAGAACACCGCCTGTTAAGCGATACACGGAATCCGGATTTCCGCGATGCAACAAATCCCTGATGCGCAACACATAAAACGCGTCAGCAGGAAGTGTAATATCAAGAAGGGGATCTAAACTGTAGAATCCGTTACTCCGTGCCAATTCAACCCCTTTTGCATCGAAAAGAGAGAGTGTGGGATTGAAGAATTGCTGACTAATGTTATTAAGGCGATACGCGTTGACACTGAACACACACCGTTGTCCCTTCGCGCCTTCAAAAACGTAATAATCTTCATCTCCACCGGGATTAATCAGCCCATTGATGAGACTCGGCAATTCAATAATGGTAGCGGTTTCTGGGGTGTTATTCGACTCTGTTTCAAGGACATCACGGGTTTGGCTAACCTCAAAGGGCCACGCCGTGGAGGTACCATGCTTACCGACGACCCGAATTTCGCGCATCCCGATAGGGACATCCGATGCGATTGACAACTCAGCAGCTAACCCCCCACTGGAAACCCTCGCTGCTGATGTCAGATAAGCGATAATTCGGGACTGCGCTTCTGCATTGATCTCTGCACCTTTCTCTGTAACCATCCGTCGGACAGTGGTTTCCCACTGTGCGGGTGTCATTGATCGGTTATTTGGAGATCGGAGTTCGTGACATTGCCCACAATTCGCCTCAAAGACGGGCTTATGCGTGTCATCAACCGCGCCTCCCCCAGGATGCAGTTGGGCAGTAATACCGGGTTCACCTTCAATAATAAGGGTGTGTGCTCCTTCTAAATCGGAACCTTGGATGGCAACCTCGATAGTCGTTCCGAGTTGCCCCCCTGCTGGAAACAGCGAATTGAGCCGTGGAACGCCCTGCGCAAACGTAGGTATAGCGATTGAAAGGAAGAGCCATGTGAAAAATGGTATGCAATACGAAGGTAAATCGCGCTTCAGAAAAGGGAAGGTCCTGGTCCGCATCGTGAGCCTCCCAAGAATAGTCGTCAGCAGTCGGAAACTATCGACAGTCAGCAAAAACGCAAGTATGTCAGAAATGTTTCTTTTTTGTTATTACTGCAAAGTAGACTGGCAGTCAATTCGCCGAAAACCGATGGCTATTCCTTAAAGAATTCGTGGGTTAAGGCGCGCTTCCGGAGATTATAGAGTCGGACTTTGCCATCACGACCACCCGCTGCGACAAATTCGCCATTCGGACTGAACTCGACAGCGTAAACAGCATCCGTTGATTCATTGAAAGTCTCATAACGGTTGCCGGATCGGAGGCTCCAGATAACGACCGAAGTATCCGCACTACCGGACGCAATCATTGTCATCCGATTATTTGCGGCTCTAAGTGAAACAAGCCCGGAATCAACACTATAGACAGCACCTTGATGCCCGTTGTACTCACGAACGAGTGTCCCTGTCATCTCCAGCGAACTTCGCCGCATGGCAACTTCACCGCCACTTCCCGCCGATGTAACACGCCACGTTCGAACAGTATTATCGGCAGAACCAGAAACAATCACACCTTCTTCGGCTGAATACGCGAGACTATAGACGGCATCATCGTTGGCATCCAAGTTCACCAAAACGGAAAGACTGTTGGGATCCCATACCTTTATGGTTTTGTCCTCGCTACCGGTGACAAAGTAAGTTCCGTCTGGATGATACAAAGTACAGAGGACCCTGCCAACGTGTTGGGTGAGCCATTTGGATACCTGTGTATCTATCGAAAAGTCGGCATCCTCAAGTCGTGTTAAGTCGATGACAGCACTATACTCATCCATGCTCGCAGTGACCAATGTCGTGTTATGTGGGCTGAGCGAAATGGATTCAATGGTATCGCCGTGAATTTCAAAACTTTTAATGAGTTTTTCAGAGGAGACATCCCAAACTCGGACTTCGCCGCTTCGAGAAGCGAGACCACTGCTTGTATAGAGGGTTTCACCATCTGAAGAAAACGTGAGGCTCCGCACCTCACCGGCATGCGGCTCATACGTGTAAATGACGCGCTGCGTTTCCAAGTCCCAGATTTCAACCCACTGATATTTCCCGACAGCAAGTGTCTTACCATCGGGACTAAATTCAAGGGACCAGATCGGGGATAGCGGAGCTGCTGCAAAACAGAGAGAGGTTACGAAGATGATGTAGAACGCTACGAGCAACATTCCTACGTTGCGAAGTCTTTTACTCATGTTTAGACCTCGTGAACGGCTGTCAGCGTTTTAGCCACCAGCAGTCAGCGGTCAGCAATCAGCAGCAAGCGGCTTTTCTAAAGCCCGTCAGTTTTCTGTTTAATTTCAGCACTTTAGGACACCGAAAGGGTGTCCATTGAAAGCCGAAAGCCGACAACTGACCGCTAATTACGCGAGAACGCCGCGAATGGGTTTGCCACCCCGTGAGAGGACAATGCGAACCCCGTCAGGCGATTCCAGGTGCTGATTATAATCAATACCGAGGCATCGATAGAGCGTTGCTGACAAGTCTTCTGGACGTACAGGTGTTTCTGCGGGTTCCATACCAAGCGGATCTGAAGCACCAATGACTTGTCCGCCTTGAACGCCACCGCCAGCTAACATAATCGAGAAAACACGGGAATGGTGGTCTCGACCGCCGTTGCGGTTAATGACAGGAGTTCTGCCAAATTCACCCATAGCCAAAACGAGAGTTGTTTCCAACAATCCTCGATCGCCCAAGTCTTCGATTAAGGTAGCCATCGTCCGATCAAAGGCGTTGAGTTTACCGGGTAACGATGAGAAGATGTTGTTGTGGTTGTCCCATCCACCGTTACTGACAGTGACGAAGTTAACACCTGCCTCAACGAGCCTTCTGGCAAGGAGACAACTTTGTCCGAAGGTGTTACGTTGATAAGCATCGCGCGTTTTGTTTGGCTCGTTGCCGAGATCAAACGCAGCACGTGCATCGGTGGAACTCATCAGGTCGTAAGCGGAGGTATAGAAACTATCAACGGCTTCGGCAGCCGGATTACCTGCCTCATATTTTTTGAAGGCGGCATCAACGGCTTGGCGTAACGAACGACGGCGTTCAACGCGTTCAAAGGAAAGCTCCGTGGGGGGTTCTAAATCCCGCACCTTGAAGTTCCGACTTGCCGGATTTCCTCCGGGTGAGAAAGGTGAAAGCGACGCGCCTAAAAATCCGCCGCCACCATAAGCGACCGGGGCAGGCACAGCAATATAAGGAGGTAATGCACTCCGCTGTTCTTTGAGCTTAGAGACCACAGCACCATATCCTGGGACAGCAAAACCCGGTAAGGGTTGATAGCCTGTCATCATATAGTGCGTTCCACGCTCATGTGCCGCCTCTGGAGAGGTCATTGAGCGGATAATGCAGAGTTTATCGGTTTGTTGGGCAAGTCTGGGGAGATGCTCGCTTACCTGAATACCGGTAACGTTTGTCGATATCGGTCTGAAAAGCCCACGAATTTCTTCAGGGGCATCCGGCTTGAGATCCCACATATCAAGGTGGCTTGGACCGCCTCCCAACCAGACGAGAATAACGGAGGTAGCGGTTTCTTTCCCTTGAAACGTAGTTGCACTGTGCGCTTTGAGTCGGAAGAGGTCTGTGAGGCTGAGACCGAACAAACCGAGGGCACCGGCTTTGAGAAAATCTCGGCGGTAAAATCCCTCACAATCTGTGTGTACGCATCTGTCTTCTGCCATGGTCCTTCTCCTTTCATGGTTATCAGTGCGGGTTTTCTGCGAAAACCCTTTCGGTTATCAGTTTTCGGTAACAATTCACCTCTCCCTGGAATATTCCAAGTTTGCGAAAATTGTTACAAAACGCCTCTTAACTCTCACTGCGAGGCAAACTGATAACCGACAACCATTAAAAAATCAGGTTCGAGTGGGTCGCTTCCGTAGCCGTTTCATCCATCTTTGCGCCTTCGTGATGTTGGTGTCAAAGGGTTCTTTCATCTCAAAATATTCTGTATGTCCTGCATATATTTGATGCCAATCAACGATACAAGGCATTCGGTTTTGGGTGAGCGTACGCATCAGGAACGCCCGAACCTTGGCACGGGTATCTTGCGGTGCGTTGGCAACGGCGTGCAGAATATGTTCATCGGTGACAACCCTTTGCACCTGTCCCTGCTCCTGAAGTGCGTAGTAAAGTCCACTCTCAGTATGGATGTTATGATATTCTAAATCTTGACTTTTAATCCAAGGATCTTCCCAATCTAATTTCTCTTCATCAATGAAAGCTTCAAGCAGCCATTTTTTTGCTGCCCAATCGACACGATCAATAACATTTAGCCAATCACCTTCAAGGTCATCAAGGATAGTCTCCCATGCCGCAAGCACCCACTCGGTTTCTTCGTCTCGTTCGGTAACCAAAGCCTGAACGAAGTTAAGATACTCCCTCTGCAAATCAATAGCAGAGATAGTCTTTCCGGATTTCAGTTCGACGCGCCACGTGAAGGTACTATCGCGTGAGACGTGTCGAATCGCGTAGACGGGATCAGCGAGTTCAAAACCGGGAAGCGGCAATTTTTCGCCATGCATCTCGTGGAATATTTCAATAGCGGAAAGCAAGAGTGCAGTGGTGCCTACCTTCAATGCGGTTGCGTACTCTGACATATTGGAATCCCCAACGAGAAGATGGAGACGACGGTATTTGGTGTAATCGCTGAGTGGTTCGTCTCGTGTATTGATGATTGCGCGACTGAACTGGATCCATTCATAAATCTCAGTGACGATGTGATCGGCACGTTGTGAAATCTGATAGTACTGTTGCTCGCCAAGTTCATCTTGAAAATCGCCGAATTCAATCATTTCATCATAAGCCCCGACTCTGCCCGCTCCTGCGTAAATCTGGCGCGTAACGAAGAAGGGCATAAGCGTCGGGATGACAACACGGTAAAAAGGAACGTCTCGACTAATTTGGAAGTTTTCATGACATCCGAAGGTGGCACCTGTGAAATGATCAATATTATTTTTGAAGAAAGCTGTGGGCAACCCTGTATCCGTAAGGATATTGTTGATGACATATTCAATGGCTTTATCGTAAGCGATAAGGTCAAAGAGCGTACCACATTCGGGGGTAGCGTACTCCAGATGCCCCATATCGATGTAGAGACGCCCTCCATTGAAGAGGAACCCGCCGTTCCCCGGTGGTTCGCCCCAGTCTCGGTAGTGAATGTCCCGAAGACCGAGTTCCAATACATCAAAGACATAATCGCGAACGCGTGCCGCGACCCCTTCAGAGGTACCACGAACTCGCTCGGCATCCGTCATGCATCCAAATTCAGTTTCGATCCCAAAAATTCTTTTCTTCATCTTTTAATTTTACCTTGCGGAGGAACGACGCGGTTTGGAAGTTGAAGGTTTTCGCTCAAATCTGAAGAAAGGGAACGCCCTATCAAAAACCCCTCCATTTCATTACGGGCTTGCGCAATATAATACAAGGAAAAGAAATTATGGGAGGGCAGTTTCAATTTCTTGAGAAGTCAACAGACGAAACTTACCTGCCCCGCGCTGTGTGGTTTCCAAAACCCCTGCTTCAATTTCACCGTCTTCCCGTGCAGCGTTAATAATTTCGTGCATCTGCGCAGTATCTATCTGGGTTTCCTCTGATTCAGCGTCATCTGGTTCTCGTGAACTCAATTCTCTACCAACTGCCCACGCTTCTAAACCTAACTGGAGCGCAGCGGCTAAATCTCTGTCGGTACCTGTAGAAGTAGTAGCGAGGTAGTTTTGCATCCCCGTTTCAATTACTTCTGTACCGCCGATAACAGTAGAGGTTAGGTCTGTTCGGACATTCCCGTCGTAGTTGATACAGGTAAAACGGTTTTTATCATCAGTGCTGCCGAGTTCGGCGAGCAACATTTTGATGATATACGCTTCACCGACAATGGACTCAAAAGCCTGTTTGAAGGTATGTGCTAAAACAAAGTTCGTGAGTCGGTGTAGGTTTACATCCTCGGTGGCATTTTGAAAACCTTGGACGCTGGCAGTGTCAGTAACAAGCATTCGGAGCCGTTCAATATCAGCAGGGTGTCCGATTGCGGAGAGCGCAATCCGGTCATGCACCTCAAAAATTTTGCGCTGTCCTCTACCAATAGTGAGTAGCACCATGCCTTCGTCATAGGTCAGCCCTACAACAGGGCTACCGCCTCGGAGCTGGTCTTCAATGTAATCTCGTCGGTCCTGAATCGCTTCTATCCAGCGATACGGTTCATCTCGCATTTTTTAATTATTCCTTGCGGTTTTTTAATTATTCCTTGCGGTTAAACATCGCGGGTTTGAACTATCAGCTGCCTTTCTTAAATCTGAAGAAACACCCAAGCAAAAACCCCTCCATTTCATTACAGGCTACAGGTTTTGCGGTTATCTTAAGAGGAACCCTCTGTTAGACCAAAACCTCTGAACCGACTGCTAACCACCATCTACCGACTGCTGACGGCTATTCCTCGGCATCTGGTTGTGCTTCAGCGTAACACGATTCCAATTCATCATCGGAAATATCTTCAACGCCGATGCGTGTCACAGTCTTGATATTTGGAAAAATTTGCGCTCTCGCATTGTAACCGCTTGTCGCCGCATCGTACTCACTTGCGGTGTCCAAAAGACGTAAGATAGTGACTGTTGCCTGCCGTTCATCCATCTCTTGCAAACGCGTATCACCGAATCGAGAGAGGTAACGTAAAACACCGCGAATCCAGATAGAGCCGGAACCGGTCGTGGCAAAATTGACGTTTTCAAAGTGAGCACCGAGTGCGTCATAAAAGAAAATCTTACCGCCATTCTGGTCATCAGCGGCACTCAAATCATAGAGGGAAAAGATCGGGATAACACCCCCGATCCCTTGGAGTGCCATCGGCAGATTCTCCCGGATGAGTCGCGATAGCATTCGGAGCTTACCTTCAAGACTCAACTCTTGGAGCTGACTGCGGCGAAAGTATTGAAACGAGTGCTCCAACATTCTGGCGATTTCATAGGCGATTGCGGGTGACCCTGAAATAGCAAGCACAGAATGTCCATCAATCTGCAAAACTTTCTCCGCCCGATCATAGATGACAGAGGTGCCAGCAGTAGCACGCCGGTCCCCTGCGATCATGACACCGTCTCGGTAACGAACAGCGACGACCGTCGTACTGTGTGCTATCTCAATATCAGTACCGCGCTGTGCCGTTTCCGATGGCAAATCTATTTTTAAGGGGTAGTTTGCGTGTTTTAAAAGGTTCAGGAAGTCACCTTTATGGTTCATGACTCCCTGTAGCGCAAATTTTCCGGACTCTTTAGGGAAGCCACCTTTATCGTTCATCACTCCCCCGTTCTTTGGCGGTAGCGTCTGGACTGATCTTTGTCAACACGACGCATCCGTTTGAGCAGTTCTTGCGTATCGGGCCGACTGACTTTCTGTCGTTTGGGTCCTTCGTTATCGCCATCGCCATCACCGGGTCCGATGGGTTTGGTGTCTCTTTGCTTACGTTCAAGCTGAGCAATCATCTTGGCAGCCATGCTGTATCTCCTTTTTTTATAGATGCAACTTTTCAATGAGCGTCTCAACGTCCGGCGATTGATCGAGTGCCTCGTTATATTGACGTGCGATCGCTGCATCCGCGAGGGCATTTAGATTGATTTCGCGGGTACGCCCGTTTACAATGAAGGTAATACTATCCCACTGGATAGCCTTTATAGAGTTACTGAATCGATCTACAGCGCGCCCCCGGAAGTACGCCCGCGTGTCAGCAGGCGGATTATGGAGCGCAGCCTCAACCTGTTCGTCCGTGACGAGACGTCGCATCGGAATCCCATAGTATAGCCCCTCATCAAGATCGATGTTGTGATATTCTAAATCCAAACTTTGGAGCCAGGGGTCATCCCATGCGATCCCCTCTTCCTCAGCAAACGTTTCAAGCAACCACTTCTTCGCGACCCAATCAAGTCGGTCAGCGAGGGACATTGGATCCGCCTCAAGGGCGTTGAGGGTATCCTCCCACTCAGTGAGCACCCAGTCGGTTTCAGGTAGAGACGAGGTAGCCTCGTCCGTACTGAGATACTTCTGTGCGAGTGCGAGATACTCACGCTGATGGTCAATGGCGGACATCGTTTTCCCTTCTGTCGTCATTACTATCCAACGATACGTCTGATCATGCGATACAGTTTTGATGGCATCAATTGGGTTAACGAGTGCCAAACTTTCTGGAATCCTCCGTTGTTCAATCAAAGCAATCACGAGTGCAGTTGTTCCGACTTTGAGTGCCGTCGCATATTCGGACATATTTGCGTCCCCCGCGATGCCGTGCAACCGACGGTATTTAGAGGCATCCGCGTGCGGTTCATCTCGCGTGTTGACGATAGGACGATTGTGCATGGTATCCACACTCGCCTCTACGTGAAAGAAATCGGATCGTTGAGATAACTGGTAGTGTCCTGGGGTTGCGAGTCCGGCTTCCGTTTCAATGCCGATTTTCCCTGCGCCTGCGAAGATCTGGCGTGTGATAAAGAACGGCATGATACCTTGCTTGAGGGTTTCAAAGGGTACTTCGCGCGCCATCAGATAGTTATCGTGGCAACCGTAACTATGCCCATGGAAATCGGTATTATTCTTGTACAAAAGCACCCGTTTTCCGAGTTTCTGGCTGCGTGTTTCGGCGCATCGTTGAAGGATACGTTCGCCGGCTTTATCATGTGCGACAAGGTCAAAGAGACTGCTGCATTCAGGTGTTGAATACTCTGGATGTGCGTGGTCGTTGTAGAGCCGTGCGCCGTTGACGAGGATGTGATCGCTTTTGATTTCAGCAAAAGAGAGCCGTTCTTTAATATTGCGTTTCTTGTCCCGCTTCTCCTCTTCCTTTTCATCAGGATGATTGGAAAGCGAGCTCGCTCGAAAGCCGCGTTCATCTCGAAACGGATCCTCGCCTCGGTAGTCCCACACAGGTCGAAAATCTTCTTGTCGGTAGCTTTTTACC
>JAPOOP010000445.1 GCA_026713385.1 Candidatus Poribacteria bacterium
AAAAGTAATGCCTATTCAACGTTCTGGTCGTTTATCACCTGTTATCACTTCGGTTATCACTGGGAACACCATGAGTATCCATACATTCCGTGGTGGCACCTGCCGGTCATACGTAGAACAAGGACGCAGCCTCAATGAACCCTATACTCCCAGTTGTTGGAACATTTACGGTATTGACACTGCTGTGGCTGTTCTTTAGACCACCGTTCGGAAAGAATGTCGTTCGCCTGAACACGGATCAGCGGGTTGTCGCGCTCACTTACGACGATGGACCGAATCCGCCCTATACGGATCACTTGCTTGATGTCCTTGCGAAACACGATGTCAAAGCTACATTTTTCATGATCGGAAATCGGATTGAAAGGCACCCCGATACGGTAAATCGGGTTATTGCTGAGGGACATCAGATTGGCAATCACACCTATAGCCATCCGTTGTTGGGTTTCCTGCCGCCACCCTATGTCCAACGGGAAATTGAACGCACAGACGACCTGCTTCAACAGTTTAACATTACGAATGAAGTTGTGTTCCGCGCACCAATGTTGACGCGGTTTCTGCCGGTAGCATGGGTGCTCGCGAAAGGGAATCGAACGCATATCAGCTGCAATGTGTGGAGTTGGGATTGGACGAAACAGAATCCCGATAAAATCACTGAAACGGTATTGAAGAAGACAAGCCCCGGTTCGATTATCGTTCTACATGATGGGAAAGCAGAGAATAAAGAGGCAGACCGTTCAGGGACGATTGAAGCAACAGACAAAATCATCACGGCACTTAAACGGGATGGATACCAGTTTGTACGATTGTCGGATTGCCTCGCAGTGAGAGTAATCAGTGATTAGTCCGTCGCTTCCACAGAAATTTTTGCAGAAAAGGCATTTATGTTCCCTTTCTTACTCGACCAGTCCCCAGTGGCTCCGAGTTTAAAGACAGTGCCTTGCTCAAAACGGTAGCTCATTTTTTCTGATTTACCGGGTTTGATGACCCATGCGGAGACGAGTGCCTCCTCAGGTATACCTTCTGCGGGGAGTTCAGTATCGCTGTCGAAAAGATCAAACGAACCCGAAGCGTCTGCATTTCCGACCTGAAGCTTAATATTTAATGTACCACCGTCTTTATACGCCGTTGTATCAATATTGACAATAGTGTAATCCTGATACCCTTTTCCCGGTGCGCGAAAATTGAGCATGACTTCTTGCTCACACTTTTCATCATTGAGTGCAACGCTTACCTCGCTTAATGGAGCTTGTGAGGTATCCTTACTGAGTCCAGTAGGTCTATCTTCTAAGGATTCCACCTGAATCTTTGCGTGAAAAGCGTTTATGTCTCCTATCTCATTCCATTGATCTCCAGTCGCACACAATTTAAAGCGTTGACCCTGATTGAACTGATAGGTAATTCGTCCGACTTCACCGGGAAATATCCCTCTGATTTTGGTAAGTGCGTCAAGTGCCTTCTCATATTCATCACTTTCTTGACTATTCCATTTTTCGGGATCAATGCCCTCAGGCACTTTCTCAGTCGGAAGTTTTTTGTCTCCGTCAAGTAGGTGGAAAATCCCTATTCCGTTGTCTCTACCGACTTGGATGTCAATGGTGAGTGTACCGCCATCTTCAAACGCTGTGGTGTCAATAAAGACAACAGTGTAGTCCTGATGCGCCGCTATCGGTGTACGAAAGGTGTCTACCACCTCCTGCGAGGGCTGTTCACAGGTAAGGATAAGGTCCCCTAATCCGGGACGCTTTCCTTCCATGGATGCTTTGAGGAAACACAGGTAAGCCTCTTCATCATCCTCAAACTCGCCCAAACATTCGGGGAAAAAATTGTAGTCTATGCCACCCAACGGTTCAAACTCATGTGAGATAACCAAACAGTCCACCGGTGAACCTTTTTTCCAACTTTTTATAATTGCCTCTGCTAAGGCGTGTGTTGTGTCGAACGTCTTACCTTCACGCTCGCGTCGCCTCGCAATCGGTTCTCGCAAACTCGGTGTTCGCCCTAATTCTGCATTAGGGATCCATGTATTGATGAAATTTTCATTCAAGAACGCGATAACTCGTTCATTGGAGAGCTCAACTGCTCTCAGGCATTTGCCACTCCCTCAGCACGACTCGTCCGCAAGCGGTCCATCTATTGAGATTGCGTGAATCGGTTTCTGTTGTGCTTGTGCCATCTCCAACGCGTCCTCCAGCGATACCCAATTGATTTGCTGTGCCTTGTAGAAACGCAATATCAGGGCGTGTCTTGCTGCTTCATGGGTAACAGAGGCGGTGAATGTAGTGTCCTGTGGAACACTCGATGTCTCAGTGTAGAGTTCTACTCGTGGGCAAAAACCGATTTCCGCTGCGCCACCCGGGTGCGCTGGTGCTTTCCAACCAGCATCAAAGTTCAATGTCGTTTCAGGCACGCGCATCTTGAAGGAAACAACCTTCTCTTGAAACCGGTCGATAGTAAGATGTCCAGCAAATTGTGAAGGTGTAAACCAACCATTCTCCAAGACAAATTCGGCGTGGATACGGAACAGAATCTCAGCGAACTTGTCATTGTAAGCGCGCAAACATGCCCACAAACCATAAGAATCACCATTATTGATGTGCAAATCCAAACTCGGATTCGGGTGAAGTTGTTTTAGCAATTCCAGCGCGCCCTCTTCCCGAATCTCCCAGCATTCACCGACCGAAACCGATTCCGGTGGCAGAAATGCTTGAAAAATGGAGGTAGGATATTGCTTCTCTGGTTCAGCGACCTGGAGGTTCGCCAACTCGTCCCACTTCACGTGGAAGTTGTATTGTGTGTATTCAATCGGTGCGATGAAGCCTTTGACGGAGACTTGTGCATCACGGTCAAGATTAAGTGCAATTTTATTCTTGAAAGTTTTCATTTTTCGCTACGAACTTCTTTCTTCATACAGGATACCATTGCTATCAGAAGGAGGCAATGATTCGCTTATACACACTTTTGGATGCACTTTTGTCAGTTACGTGAACGGAGTCACTATTCAAGGTGTTTTTGTACCACAAACTGTTAGTTTTCAGGCTCAGGACACAATCTAACAGATTGTGCTACAAGGAACTTCCATCCTGTGACACTGTGGAACACCCCAAATACTCCACTGGTTTGGGATTCCGCTGCGTTATGCTTCGCTCTTTTCTGCAGGTCCCACAGAAATTTTTGCGTGAAAAGCGTTTATGCTTCCTTTCTCATTAGATGCCCATCCCAGAGCGACTAATTTAAAGATTTGCCCACACTCAAAATGATGTGTCATTTGTCCCGTTTCATTGGGACCCAACCAACCTGTGTCGTGCGATTCCTCAAGAAGGATTCCTTCGGGACGTTTGTAATAAGGATCAAAGGTAAGTCTGTGATCAGCATCCAGCAGATGAAAGGAC